>JBOGOY010000976.1:0-2020 GCA_050748185.1 Pyrinomonadaceae bacterium | reverse complement strand
CCCGCGCGGGAGTCCGGCCTTTCAGTCTTCAGTGCCGGGAAGGCTTGACGGCCTTTAGAAGCGGAGGTGGTACTCCTGCGAATAGACGAAGCCCCAGACCATCGTCTTGTAATCGCCGGGGTGCGCGTTCAGGTAGTTGAGCCAGTCGTTGTAACCGTCCGCTTCGGGCTTGCGCCGCAGGTAGCCGTAATACTGCATCGCGACGAAGCCGGGGTTGAGTTCTTTATTCTGCACCGCGCTGCTGTCCACGATGTCGCGTAGCACCTGCGCGCGCGTCATCGAACCGTTCGTCAGCGCCGTCACCAGCGTCGCCTTGTTGGCGACCGCCACGCCCGCCGTCTGCTCCAGCTTGTCCACGTAGGCCTGAGCCGACATCGTGTCAGGGTAGGCGGCGCGGAAGTTCGCGCGCTGCACCCAAGCGTTCATGAACGCCTCGCGCCGGGCGGCCGTGTCCTCTGATGTCACACCCGTCAGGCTGCGCATGTCGGCGACGATCTCGGCGTACTCCGGCAAGACCTGCCCGAAAGAAACCCGGTAGAAGCGGAAGGCGTAGAAGCCCTTGATATTGAATTCGGGCGACAGGAAGAAACTCTGCGAGACGAGCACGCGCTTGCCGTCAGGCCCGTCGAGGCAGGCGCGGTCGCCGTTGCACTCGGCGAGTTCGTTCATCCACGCGTTGAAGCCTTCGGTCTCGGGGAAGCGGCTCAGGAAGTCGATGTACTGCTGTTGGACGAAGAAGTCGCTGTCGTTGATGGTGATGACCTGATTCGTGCCGGGCCGCAGGCGCAAAGGCTTGACCTTCGTGTTGCCGTAGAAGAGTTCGGACGGAAGGGTCGGATCTTCCGTGACGATCCGCAGCGTCGGGGCGCTCTGGCCTTGCGCGACGGTGGCGGCGGCGGACAACACGGCAGCGGCCGCAAAAGAAAGGATGAGTTTTCGCATTTCAGTTACTCCCGGTTCTCAAGGCGGTGGGACTAGGATCGACGAAGTTTTTAGAGTCTGTTGGGAAGAGCCGGGGCTATTCGAGCTTTCTGCACTTCGGATGAGTAGCAACCCAACGTTAATTATCCTACCCCTGCCCAAGATTGTTTGTCAACAACTTCAATTTGACCTGCCACGTTAGACGCATCCCGGCGGCAAGTGGTTGATAAAAACATATTTCGGCGTGATAAAAACGCCCATTCGGCCCAGTCAGATTGACAGGATGTCATCCGCAAATACCTGCCTTGTCTTGGTCATGGCGCTACGCGCCGGCCCGTTACCTTTGCCGTGGTCGCGGCCTTTCTCATGAGAGGCAACAGGCTTGGCTTCCGCTCGGGCGCATGGCGCGCTTAGCGGCTTTGCGCTCGGCTGGCAGGCCCGTTCGCGCGGGGCTCAGGAATTGGTAGGCCGAAGCCCGGAACTTTCAAAAAGAGTACCGACAGTTGATAATGCCATTCTCCGAGCATTTGAAGACTTATGACAGAGGGCAAAGATGGCCGACAGTTCAGAATTCGATCGGTACGCGGAAGACTACCAATTGCACGTCAACGAGGCTCTGGCCGTGTCCGGAGAAGATAGCGGCTACTTCGCGCGGCGGCGCGTCGCTTGGCTCTCACGTTATTTGCGCCAGACGAAAGAGCCGATCAGGACGGTCATTGATTACGGGTGCGGCACCGGAACCCTGACCCCGCACTTGTTCGAACTGCTCAGCGTCGATTCGGTCCTTGGCGTTGACGTCTCACCGAAGTCGCTGGACGTCGCCCGGCGTGAGCACAGTTCGAACCGCGCTCAATTCCTCCTCTTCGAACAGCACCAGCCGAGCGCGCAGAGCGATCTGGCGGTATGCTGTAACGTGTTCCATCACATCCCGCCCGGTGAGCGGGCATCTGCCGTGGATTACATTTACCGCTCGTTGCGGCCGGGCGGGCTCCTCTCGTTTTGGGAGCAGAATCCGTGGAACCCGGGCACGCGCTACATCATGAGCCGATGTGCCTTCGACCGCGATGCGATCACGCTGACGCCACCCGAAGCGCGGAGG
>JBOGOY010000975.1:0-2024 GCA_050748185.1 Pyrinomonadaceae bacterium | reverse complement strand
ACTGGCTACTGACTACTTCGGCTCATTCATCATTCCGCATTCATCATTCATCATTTCTTCCCTGCGTCCTCCGTGATTCATGTCTCCCCCAAGCCCTGTCGTCAACGACGCGCCTTCACCGGCACCCGTGATCGACTTTGAACAGCCGCCATTCGCCGGGGACGCCTTCGAGCAAGTGCGCGCCGCAATCCTCGAACTCGATGCCTGACCCGGCGACGAGGTCTTTGACGGTGCTGGAAACCCAGACCTCACCCGCTCCGGCCCGGTCCCTGACGGCCGCGCCGATCCTGACCGCCAGCCCGCCGACGTGGCCGCCTTCCAGCATGTCGCACTCGCCGGTGTGCAGCCCGGCGTGGACCTCGACGCCGAGGCGCGCGGCGTACTCGCTGACAGCGCAGGCCGCGCGGATGCCGCGCGCCGGGCCGTCGAAAGTAGCCAGCGGCCCCTCGCCCGCCATGTCGCTTTCGCGTCCGCGGGACCAATCGATCTCCTTGCGGACGTGCGACTGCAAGCGATTGATCAACTCGGCCCAGCGCGCCTCGCCGAGCGCCGCGCGGCGGGCCGGCGGGTCCACGATGCGCGCGAAGAGTACGGTCGCCAGTACGCGATCGGGCTCGTGCGTGTGGCGGACGCCGGTGACGAACTCTTCCACTTCATCGAGGATCGCGTCCTGATCGCCGACGAACGGGAGGTGATCGCGGCCCGGCAGTTCGACGAACTTCGCACCCGGAATTTGCGCGGCGACGTAGCGGCCCTCTTCAACTTTGAGGCACAGATCATTGGTGCGATGGATGACCAGCGTCGGCACTCGCACCGTCGGCAGCACCGGACGCACGTCGATCTCAGCGTTCATCTTCGTCAGCGCCACGGCCGCGCCGGGGCTCGCGCCCATCCGCAGGTAGGTCGCCCACCACTCGCGGAAGTGCGGGTCGCCGGCCAAGCTCGGCGCGCGCTCTTCGATCCCGACCGGCCCACCCCACTGCTCGCGCATCTCCTCGAAAAATTGCTGCCGCCGATCGGCCGCCGGCGCCCACGGATAGTCAGGGGACCAGATGCGCTTCGCATAGGTGCCGATCATCACCAGCGCCGAGGTCTTCTCCGGGTAGGTAGCGGCAAACAACGCCGACATCGGCCCGCCTTCCGAGACGCCGCACAACGCGGCGCGGTCAGAGCCGACGGCGTCGAGCACGGCGCGCACGTCGTCCATCCGCTGTTCGAGCGTCGGCAGTTCGTTCAGCGGCACGCGGTCGGAGAGCCCCGTGCCGCGCTTGTCGAAAAGGATCAGACGCGAGAAGGTGGCAAGCCGGCGGAGAAAGCGCGCGAACGTCGGCTCGGCCCAGAAGTATTCAATATGTGATACCCAGCCCATCACGAAGACGAGGTCGAGCGGCGCGTCGCCGAGCACTTGGTAGGCGATGTTCACGTCGCCGCTGCGCGCGTAATGCGTCTCGGGGATGCGTTGCAACTCGGGCGGGAACTCACCGGCGCGGCCGGCGGGCGCGAGGCGGCCTCCGACGGGCGGCGGGAAGCCGTAGGGGACCAATTGCAACGCGCCCGGCTCTCCAGCCGCACCCGTCAACTGGTCCCTGACGCCGGCGGGCGCGTGTGGCCGAAGGCGCGGCGCTTCTGTGTCGTCCTCCTCCTCTTCGATGACGACACGGGTGCGCGTCACTTCGCGCACGAGCAGCGTGTCGTAGCCGCCCTCGTGCGCGGTGACTGGCGCGTTGAAGCGGTAGCCACGGCGCGGCACCGTTTCGATGTAGCGCACGACGCCTTCGCCCCCGGCGCTTTCGAGAATGCGGCGGAGTTGCGAGATGTTCTGCGAGAGGTTGTTCTCTTCGACAAAGCTATCGGGCCAAACCTCGCGCATCAGTTCGTCCTTGCTGACGACGTGGCCGCTCCGGCGGACGAGCGCGACCAGCGTCTCGAAGGCCTTCGGCGTGAGTGGCAAGGGGAGCCCGTCGCGCAACAGCAAGCCTTCGCCCGTATCCACGAGGAAAGGGCCGAAGAGGTAAGTCTGGGGC
>JBOGOY010000974.1:0-2028 GCA_050748185.1 Pyrinomonadaceae bacterium | reverse complement strand
CGTTCGGCGTGGCGCCGCAGGGCGACGTGCCGCAGTACGAGAATGTCTTCGGCGGGGCAGAACCGTTCACCGCGGCGACCGAGCCGCTCGTTTCGGCAGCGGCGCCCGACGCCGTCGAGTTCGAGTGGAACCACGCCGACGCGCACGACGCGGTGGCGTCGGCGGCCCCGGCCGAAACGTTCACGCTCGACCCGAGTTCCTCTTTCGCGGACCTCGGCGAAGAACTGGCAGCCATCGACGCCCGGCCCGTCGTCGCGCCGTCTGACACCCCCGCCCCCCTGCCGCCCTCCTTCTCGTTCAACGACGAACACGAAATCACCCTCGGCGACACGCTCTCCGCGCCTCCCTCTGCCGCCGCTTCCTCCGGGAACGACACGGCGGGCGACGACTCGCGCCAGCAGAACGCCCTCTTCGCGCAGGAACTGGAGAGCGTTGACTATTACCTCGCTCAAGGGTACGCCGACATCGCGCGCGACACGCTCGACATGTTGGAGCGGCAGTACGGCCACGGCCCCGAGATCGCCTCGCGCCGCCAACAGCTCTTAGGCGACGACGCTTCCGACAAAGCCCAAACCTTCGAGCCGCCGCTGCCGCCACCGCAGGTCAACGAGTCCGCGTTTTCCTTCGGCGAGCGCAGCTTCGCGGACTTCGAGATCACCTCGCCGACGGCCGCGGCCGAAGAGGCTGAGGCCGTCGAGATCGATACCACGATGTTCATCACGATGGAGGGCGCGGAGGAGGGAACCACCAGCGCGCCGGCCAGCGCCGCCACGCCACCCGCGCCCAGCAGTAGCAGCCGGCAAGAGCCGGGCGGCGCGGGCATCGATCCGGGGCTGGCGGCGATTTTCGACGAGTTTCGCCTCGCGGTCGAAGAGACGCAGCCCGACGAGACGGAGGATTACGAGACGCACTACAACCTCGGCCTCGCCTACAAAGACATGGGGCTTTTAGACGAAGCGGTCGAAGAATTCCAGACGGCCATCGGGCTCGTCTCGCCGCACGACGGCACGCCGCGTTACCTTCAATGCTGCAACCTGCTGGGCCACTGCTTCATGCAGAAGGACATGCCCCGCCCGGCCGCCATGTGGTTCGCCAAGGGGCTCGAAGCGCCCGGCCATAGCGAGGAAGAATATCAGGCGCTGCGCTACGAACTGGGCGCGGCCTACGAGCAGATGGGCGACCTCGACCGGGCCATCGAAACCTACACCGTCGTCTATGGCCTCGATGTCTCATACCGCGGCGTCGGCCACAAGCTCCGCGAACTGCAAGAGAGAAAGACCGTGACGAGTGATGAGTGACCGAAGAAGGAAGTGAACAGTGACCCAGTGACGAGTGACAGGCGGCAATTGTTCTCACTCGTCACTCGTCGTTCGTCACTGCTTAGACCTGTCACTCGTCACCCAATGAAATGTCCGCGAAGTTAACCGTCATTTTCTACATTGTCCTGTGCCTTGAGGCGGGATTGGTCCTGACGTTCCTGCCGTGGGTCCACCCGTTCGGGCTGGGCGACTGGGGCGACAACTTCTTTCTCGTTTACGCTGTGCAAAAGACCGGGTTACAGGGGTTGCAGCAGGCGATCTCGTCCGGTTGGGTGCGCGGCGCGGTGACGGGCATCGGCGTGCTTAACCTCGCGATGGCCTTTTGGGAGATCACACACTTTCGCCGCACCGTCCGCGCACTCCAGTCGCGTAACGAAGATAATGTTCCCGGAGCAGACGATCGCGGCGGCAGCGCGCCGACGGGGGTCACCACCGTCGATCAGCGCGGTTAAGCTCGACTCAAAGCTGACTCGCTCATTCGCGCCTGCCAGCTTTCGTCCTCGCTAGATTGGTATGCGAATGAGTGTCGAGGGTTCAGCGTTCCGCCTTCAGGCGGCAGGTTTCGCCGCCAAGGGCCGCCGCCTGAAGGCGCAACGCTGAACCTTCTCGTCGCACCGGACACGCAATCGAAAAACGCTCTAATTCTTCCCATCCGCTCTCGACCTTTCACCTCAATTCTTGCACATGCCGCCGCTCGATTCGACAGAGC
>JBOGOY010000973.1:0-2028 GCA_050748185.1 Pyrinomonadaceae bacterium | reverse complement strand
CCGCATACTTGCTGAACGGTATCGCAACCGAAGAAAGCGTTTTAGTTTACGCTTCAACTTGATTGCTGGTATTTACAACTTTGAACTCAACCCATAATGACTTTCGCAAGAGGTCTATTGACGTCCGTGAAAGAGCCTCTCGCTTTCAGCGGCCGAACTCGTTCCCATTTCCCACCCAAACGGGCGGCGCGCGGCTGAGATTCGCTCACTCGCCGCGTCGCGGTGATCACGTGGCAGCCCTCAGTGTCGCTTAATTTTCCCGACTGCATTCGCGCTATGTTTAAGTCAAAGCACGTGTTTGAGGCGCACGGATGAGCCTTTCTTGTGTAGTTTTGGTTCCTCTCCCTGACGTTTTGCTCGCCCCACACATTACCGCCCACGCGGGCGGCGACCGTGGCCCGCCATCGGCGTACCTTCTCTGCGTCAACGTCGGTTAATTTGCGCGGGAAGAGAGAAATGAACGCGCATCGCGAAAGCGGGAAAAGGCCAACCGCGACACCTTTCAAACGCACTGAAGCCTTGCGACATTAACCGTCAAACTAACCACAGGAGAAAATCATGAAGACACGAGACACAGTAATGAAGCTGCTCGCTCTGGTAGCGCTCGTCACGACCGGGGCAGTGTGGGGCGCGTCCAGCGCGAGCGCGGCTGTCGTTGTCCACAGTCCGGTGGAGACGCCCGGCAGCACGCGCCAGCAGGCCGTTCGTCGCGACGGGGTCAAGCCCGAAGACATGAGCCGCGACGATCCTTTCTTTCGGACGGGAATGTTCGGCATCACGCGCAATCAGACCGCCCGGCTCAACGTAGTCCGTGACGATCCGTTCTTCCGCGACGATCCGTTCTTTCGGGTCGAACTGTCATTTGTGGACGGCGACGGCAACATCCTATCGCAAAAAGTTCTGGACCTCGACGCGGGCAAATCGGCGTTTCTCGACCTGAGAGGCGACGACCTGTTGCCGCGCGACAACACCCGCACACAACTGCGCGCGATGGTGAGATTCGTAGGCACACCTGACACCCGCGGCATGAAAAATTCTATTCCCACGTTGGAAGTCTTCGACAACGAATCGGGCGAAACCAGATTCCTGCTCCCGGCAGTCCAGAAAGTTCAGAAGGTGGGCGAGTAAACGCCAAAGGACCAATAAGGACCAATGAAGACGCCTCGCTTCACTAATTCGTTCGCTCGTTGAGAGCAGACACCGATAACGAAGGAGACATCATGATGAAGCACCTACATCCGCGAAACCAATCGAAACTGAGCAAGGTCGCACGCCTCGCCGTGGCGCTGCTGCTGCTGTTGCAGTCGGGCCTGCTCTCACTGTCCACCGTCCGGGCCGCGTCGTCAGACGATGAAGACGAATTCAGGTCGAGGCCCGGCAACGTCAAAGCGCGGGGCGCGTTCACCTGCGACTTCGCGCTCCCCGGCGATCTCCCGCTGGACCAAGTCGCCCCGCTTATCGAGCGCGACCGGATGTACATGGCCGAGCGTCCCGGAATGCAGCGCAAGCAGATTCCGCTGCGCTTCGATTTCGCCACCGGCAATCTGCTAAGCGGTGGGCGCTATCTCTTCGATACCAAACAGGACGCGGTGCAATACAAAGCATGGGTCGAGAATGATTTCGTGCTCGACGGCACGCACTTCTTCGACCGGCCCTTTTTCCTCGGCCCTGACTGCCATTCGTGGGGCGTCATTGGCGCGCACAACTTTCAGGGATTGCCGCAGCAGGTCGTCGTTAGGACGGAACGCTGGAGCGTGCCGGAACACAGCCAGAAGCACGCGCTCAAACAGAAGTGGCCGCAGCTTTTAGCGGCTGCCGCGCAGCGCGGGCTGACCGGCGTGTGGCTGCTCTATAACAAACAGGAACGGCTCGCGCAGATCGTCTATTTCGCCGACCGCGTCGTGCCTCAAGACCCGCTCGTGCCGGACTTTGCGAGCCTCGGCGCGCTGGAATCCGCCCCGCCGCTCGGCGGCATTTTCGACAACCAGCAAGGATGGACCAAGACGTTCGATCGGACGCAGTGGGTGC
>JBOGOY010000972.1:0-2031 GCA_050748185.1 Pyrinomonadaceae bacterium | reverse complement strand
CGCCCACACCCTGAGAGTGTAGGCGCGCACAGTCACGGCTGGATCATTGGCCGCCGCGCCGGGTTAACGTCGGCTAGTCGGCCGCCTGCTGGATGGGTTCCGTGAGGGTGAAGGGAACCTTGCCCTGCTGCACCTCTTCGAGGGCGACGCGCGTCGACTTGTGCCGCTGGATGTCCATCTCGACGCGGGGCCGCGCGCCGCGCTGCAACTGCTTGCTGCGCTGGGCGGCGACGATGATCATCCGGTACTTGGAATCCAACTCCTGCAATTGGTTGTTCGTATTCACTTCAGTTTCCATGTCGTTGTTAGCGCTCATCCCTTCATTAACCTTCCGTATGATAACAGTATGGAATTAGCTCCTTCATCCAAACCAAAATAATAACTCAAAAGTGACGGGTGACAAGTGACGAGTGACAAGCAAAAACAGTGTTGGGTGACGAGTGACAGGCATTAAGCAAGAACTGTCTTTCTCTTGTCACTCGTCACTCGGTCACTATTCACTTTCTGCTCCTGTCACCTGTCACATTTGAGAATAAGCCCGCGCCGGCCTGATTCACAATATATGCGGCGGGTGTTCGGGGAAAGTCGCCAGCACACGGCCCGCGAGGTGTTCCTGTCGCACGCGCCGCGCGCGTTCGGCGTAGACGATCGCCGCCAGTTGTGCCGAGGCACGCTCCACGTCGTCGTTCAGCAGCACGTAGTCGAATTCGCGATATTGTTCGACCTCGGCGCGCGAGTTGAGCAGCCGGAGGGCGAGGTTCTCGGGCGTCTCGGAACTGCGGGCGATGAGCCGTTCGCGAAGTATCTCGAACGACGGCGGGATGATGAAGACGCTCGCCGCATCGAGCCCGGCCCGCCGCACGGAAGCGGCTCCCTGCACGTCGATTTCGAGGATGATGTCACGCCCGGCGGCGAGTTCTGCTTCGACCGTGCGCCGAGAGGTGCCGTAGCAGTTGCCGTGGACCACCGCCCATTCGAGAAACTCGCCGCCGTCGCGCGCCGCGGCAAAATCTTCGAGCGTCACGAAATGATAATGAATGCCGTCGAGTTCGCCCGCACGCGGCTGTCGTGTGGTCCACGAGACCGAATAGCCGAGGCGCGGCACGACGGGCAGCACGCGCCGGATGAGCGTCCCCTTGCCACCGCCCGAGGGCGAACTGATGACAAAGAGGATGCCGCGCTCCTGCTCTTCCTGCCGCGTGGTTGGATTCTCGGCAGCGGGTGTCACATCTCTACTCAACGTTCTGCACCTGCTCGCGCAGTTTCTCGACCTCGGCTTTGATCGAGAGGGCGGCCTCTTTGATCGAGAGGTCGGTGGATTTCGACAGCACCGTGTTGGCCTCGCGGTTCAACTCCTGAAGCAGGAAGTCGAGCCGTTTACCGACCTCACCTTCGTTCTCAACGATCGAACGGAACTGCGCGACGTGGCTCCGCAGCCGCGCCAACTCTTCGGTGATGTCACTGCGGTCGGCGAGATAGGCGACCTCCTGCGCGAGCCGGCCTTGGTCCAGTTCCACGATCTCTAAACCGTCGCGGGCCAGCAACTCGCTGACGCGCTTCTGCAGGCGGGTGCGGTAGGCGTCCACCAGTTCGCCGGCGATGGCCTCGATGATCGGGAGTTGCTGCTCGATCACGTCGAGCCGGGCGCGCATCTCCGCGGCCAGCGCCTCACCCTCGCGCCCGCGCATGTCGTTCAACTCGGCCAGCGCTTCGTCGAGTGCCGCGACGACGCCCGTGATCGCTTCCGGCGACAACTGCCCGTCGCGCGCCGGCTGGAGCGCGCCCGGCAGACGCGCCAACACGTTGACGTCCGGCTCTCCCAACAGTTGCAGTTCCTGCTGCACCGAGCGCATCGCTTCGATGAAGCCGTGAATCAGCGGGCGGTTGATCTCGTAGGTGACGGAGCCGGTCCGGTCGAGCGTGACGTTGACATCCACGCGCCCGCGCGAAAGTTGCTCGCCGATGCGACGTCGGATCACCGTCTCAAGGCTCGCCAGTTCCGCCCCGGCGCGCAGGTGCACATCGAGAAAG
>JBOGOY010000971.1:0-2036 GCA_050748185.1 Pyrinomonadaceae bacterium | reverse complement strand
GCGCAAGTGAGGGCGGGTCGCCATCTCACTTGCGCCTTTTCATGTTCGTGCCGACGCGCCTAATTGTTGGCTACCGCGTCGCCGCTTTTGAGTTCCTTGAGCAACTGTTCGACGGCGACTTCGAGTTGGCGGTCGCGTCCGGCCATCGTTTCTTCCGGCGCGTTATCGACGAGGATGTCGGGGCGCACGCCGTAGTTTTCGAGATTCGTGCGCTGCTTGTCCGCGAGGAAGACGCCGACGCCGGGCGTCCGCACGGTCGAGCCGTCAATCAGGCTGTAGCTGCCCGTGCCGATGACCGCGCCCATCGTCGGCGTGCCGATCACTTTGCCGAGGCCGAGGGCGCGGAAACCGGCGGGGAACATCTCCGCATTCGAGGCCGAGCGCCAGTTTTGCAGGACGACCTTCGGGCCGAAGAAGCCCGCAAGTGGGCGTGTCGTCGCCTCGGTGCCGCGCGGTTGCCAGACCTGATATTGGCGCTGGACGAGAATGGCGAGCAGTTCCTGTTCGATGTTGCCGCCGCCGTTCCAGCGCTGGTCGATGACCATCGCTTCCTTATCTCGATACTCACGCAACTCTTTCTCGAAACGGCGGAGCGACGGTTGGTTCATGCCCTGAATGTGCACGTAGCCGACGCGCCCGCCAGAGAGTTTGTTGACCATCTCGCGCCGTTGCTTGACCCAGCGCTCGTAGCGGAGCTGGCCGAAGTTGCCCGTCGAGGTTGGCTCGATGCGCGTGCGCCACGCGCCGTCCTCGGCGGGCTTGTTATTGAAGGTGACGGCCACTTTGCGGTTGAGCCGGTAGTTCAAAAGCGGCCAGTAGTTCTCGCCCGCGCGCACCGGCTTGTCGTTGATCGCGATGAGGTAATCACCGACGCTGACCTTCACCCAGTCTTTATCGGCGGGGCCTTCTTCATAGACGTGCGTGACGCGGTAACGCCCGGCCTGCGCGTCGGGTTCGAGTTCGAGGCCGAGATGCCCGGTGGCGACCGCCGCGCTGCCTTCTCGGCCGCCGCCGCCCGGAGGAGGTGCCGCCCCCGTGTGCGAGGCGTTGAGTTCGCCGATCATCTCGTTGACGATGTTGAGCAATTCCTGCCGGTCGCCCACGTATTCAACGAGCGGCCGGTAGCGTGCGCGCATCGCGTCCCAGTCAGTGCCGTGCATCTTCGTGTCGTAGAAACGGTACTTCATCGTGCGCCACGCATCGTCGAACATCTGTGCCCACTCGGCGGGCCGATCGACTCTGACTTTCGCCGTGAAGTTGATGCGGCGGCGCGGCGCCGCGGCGGCGGAAGCGGACGGAGGCGCGGAACCCGCGGACGCGCCCGGCGGAACCGGCGGCGGCATCGACACGGAATAGACGTACTGTCCTTCCTGAAAGAAGAGGGTGCGATTGTCGCGTGAGACGTTGAGGTTGGAGATGCCGCCGCCAAAGCCGCCACCAGCAGCGCCGCCCTGACCCGGGCCGTCAGTCGGTGCGGCGCCGGCGGTGATGCGCGCGAGGCGTTTGCCGTCTTCCTGAATCGAATAGACGACCGGCACGCTCGCCGTCCCGGCCGGTTCGCTCGTGACGAAGACGATGCTGCGGCTGTCAGGCGAGATGTTGTAGTTCGTCACCGGAAAAGGCATCCGCGTCAATTGCCGCGTGCGCCGTTTGAGCCCGACCCAATCGATGTTAATCGGCTTCGGCGTTTGTTTGGCCTGCGCCGGATTGGGACGCGGCGCGCCCGCCGCCGCCGCCGCTGCTTCGCCCGCTTCGCCGGAGGGTTGCTTCGCAGCTTCCTGTTCAGCGCGCTCTTCCGGATCGTCGGGGTCGCGCTCCAGACGTTCCAGCGTGATCGAGTGGAGTTGCACGGAGTTCAGGCCGGCGGTGAAACTTCCCTCGATGCGCTGGAAGTAAAGTTTCTTACCGTCGGGGGAGAAACGTGGGCCTTGCTCGCTGGCCGAATCGAATGTCGCCTTACGTTCTTCGCCGCCGTTGGAAGCGACGATGTAGATGTCGTTGGTGCGTGTGAAGTCGGGCTTTGAATAGGCAAGCCA
>JBOGOY010000970.1:0-2041 GCA_050748185.1 Pyrinomonadaceae bacterium | reverse complement strand
GGGCCGCGGAGAGAATTTTGATCCTCTCCGCGGCCCTCTGCGTCTCCGCGGTAAAGCTTTTCCCGGACACCCCCGCTGTTACATCTTGACCAGCTTGCCGTCACACAACTCATAACGCGCCGGAAACTTCGCGGCCAGTTCGGCGCTGTGCGTGACGACGATGAGGATCGTCTCCTGCCGGCGGTGGAGTTCGAGCAGGAGCGATGCGACGCGCTCGGCCGTCTGGTGATCGAGGTTGCCGGTCGGCTCGTCGCATAGCAACAGCAACGGCCGGCGGATGAGCGAGCGGGCGAGGGCGACGCGCTGCTTCTCGCCGCCCGATAGTTCGGCCGGGCGGTGTTCGGTGCGTCCCGTGAGGCCCACTTGTTCGAGGAGTTGTCGCGCCCGCTCGATGTCCGCGCCGTTCGCTTCGGGCGCGACGAGCGTCGGCGCGAGCACGTTCTCCAGCACCGTGCATTGCGGAAGCAGACAGTGGTCCTGAAAGATGAAGCCGATCTCTTTGTTGCGGAAGCGGGCCAACTCGCGCTCGGCCAACACGAAAGGGTCACGCCCGTCGAGCGTGACCTTGCCGGACGACGGCGTCTCCAGCGCGCCGAGGATGTAGAGCAACGTACTCTTGCCGCTGCCCGAAGGCCCCATGATCGCCGCCGCCTCGCCGCGCCGAAAAGTGAGCGAGACGCCCGACAGAATGCGTAGCGGCTCGCCGCCCTGCGGCGGCTGATACTCTTTGACGAGGTTCGAGATTTCGAGCATAAAGCAGTAGTCAGTAGTCAGTAGTCAGTAGTCAGTAGTCAGTAGAAAAGCATGTTCATGCTGGCTACTGACTACTTGTATTGACAAATCAAGTTATCGCATCCCGCTTCTGAGTCGAAGCGATTTATTGTTTACGTCAGGCTGTTCATCTGACAGTAACTTAATTTGTCAGTACAAATAGCCAGTAGTCAGTAGAAAGGCATGTATCTTCATGCTGGCTACTGACTACTGGCTACTGACTACTTCTTCATACACTTCGAGCGCGCGGTCGGCCATGCGCGCGACGCTGTAGTGCTCGCGCACGCCGGCCGCGCCCCTTTGGCCCAGCGTGTGGGCGTGTTCCGGCTCACGCCAGATGTTGTAAAGCCCCTCGGCCAGACTTTCGGCATCGTCCGGTTGGACCAGCAGACCGCCGCCGGTGCGCTCGATTACTTCCGTGAACGCGCCGCGGCGCGGTTGGACGACCGGCGTGCCGCAGGCCATTGCTTCGAGCATGAAGAGCCCCTTCGGTTCGTCGTAGGCGGCCGGCACGGAGAGCACGTCGAGGCCGCGCAGGAAGTCGATCTTCTGCTCGCGGTCCAACACGCCGCGGTAATGAAACTCCGCGCCCAATCCCCAGTCATTCATTTGCCGCTCCAACCCGCGCAAATAATCCTGATGTTCAGGCGCGAGGTAGCCGGCGACTTCGAGCCGCGCCGCCGGCAGGTCTTCCCGCCCGCGCAAGATGCGGTAAGCCTCGCACAGCAGGTGCAGCCCTTTCTCCGGCGCAACGCGCGCAAAGTAGCCGACGGTGAACGGGGCGGAACCGTGCGCGCTATCGTCGCCGACTGCGCCGCCGTTGCCGCCGTTGCCGCCCGCTTCGTAGCCTTCGAGGTTGATTCCCAGCGGCACGACTTTCATCTTGCGCTCAGGGATGCCCAGCAGCCCGCACATAAACTCGGCGTAGTAGTCGCTGACGGCGACGAAGCAGTCCACGTCCGGAACTTGCGCGCGGACGAGCGCCAGCGCCTGCTCGCGATCCGCTTCGCTCAGCCCGCCGAGGAACAGGTCTTCGCCTTGCAGCGTGCAGCAGACGGGGCGTCCGAGCGTGTCTTTGACGGGGCGGGCCAGATTGATCAGCAGCGAGTTTGGCAGCGTGACGAGATCGGGCGGAGCCTGCTCGCGCATCCAGTGAAGCATCTTCCCCAACTCTTTACTTTGATTGCCGCCCTCGCCCTTCAGCATCGAGATGGTCAGCTCGCCGAGCCAGCGCGGATCAACCGGGATCGAGCGCCGCGCCGCCAAGCGG
>JBOGOY010000969.1:0-2047 GCA_050748185.1 Pyrinomonadaceae bacterium | reverse complement strand
ACCATAGACGATGGACGGTGAAGAGGCATTGAGCTTCTTCACCGTCCATCGTTTTATGTCGGGTTGAATGTTGAGGCCGCGACGATTTAACGCAGGCGCATTGATGAAGGGTCAACCGGCCAAACGCTCGGCTACGTCCTGGATGCGCCGGACGCCTTCCCGCAGGCGTTCGAGCGAGGTGGCGTAGGAGATACGTATGAAGCCTTCCGCGCCGAAGCCCGCGCCGTCCGTGACGACAGTTTGCGCTTCCTGCACCAATCTTTCCGCAAACTCACCCGAGGTCTTTACTTCGCCTTTGAGGCAGCCGCGCACGTCCGGGAAGGCGTAGAACGCGCCTTCGGGCACAAAGCAGCGGAAGCCGGGAATGTCGGCGAGCGCGCCGCACAGCCACTCGCGTCGGCGGCCGTATTCAGCGAGCATTTCGGCGACGCAATCCTGCGGGCCGTCGAAGGCGGCAGCCGCCGCGGCCTGCGCGATCGAGTTCGGGTTGCTGGTCGAGTGGCTCTGTAACAACACCATCGCCTTCGCCCACCCGGCGGGGGCGAGCGCATAGCCCATGCGCCAACCGGTCATCGCATAAGTTTTTGAGAACGATCCGGCGATGCACAGACGGGCGCGCAACTCGGGCGCGAGCGTCGCCGCGCTGAAGACTTCGGCCGGCGCATAGGCGAAGCGCAGATAACACTCGTCCGAGACGGCATAGATCGCGCGCTCGGCCAACACTTCCATGATCCGCCGGAACTCCGCCGGCGCGATCACACGGCCCGAAGGGTTTGAGGGCGAGTTGATGATCAACAGCTTCGTGCGCGGCGTGACGGCGCGCGCGACCTGCTCGGCCGTCAACTTAAACTCGGTTTCCTCCGTCTCAATGAAGACCGGCGTGGCCCCCGCGAAACGGACGATCTCCGGAAAAGTGACCCAATACGGTTTCGGGATCAGCACCTCGTCGCCGGGGTTGACGAGCGACAAGACCGCGTTGAAGATCGCCTGCTTCCCGCCCGAGGTCGCCACCACTTGCGGCAGGTCGTAACTGGCACTGAACTCACGTCGATAGTAATTCAGAATCGCTTCGTGCAGCCGCCGCGTGCCGCCCGTCGGCGTGTACTTCGTCTCACCCGCCCGCATCGCTTCGGCGGCGGCGTGCTTGACGTGCTTCGGCGTATCGAAATCAGGCTCGCCGGGACCGAGATCAACCACGTCCACGCCCTGCGCGCGTAGGTTCAACGCCTGCTGCATCGCGCCGAGCGTGGAAGATGGACGCATCTTGCCGACCGCGGCGGAGACGGGGAAATTTTCGGTGGAGGGTCGAGTCGCCATATTGATCTCTGAATGTGCGTCAAAAGCTAGCGGCTAAGTTTAGCGGAGCTTATTCCTCATCCGCTCTTCAACCGGAGGGGGGACCAGCCCACTGATTGGCCCTCCGAGATGAAAGACCTCTTTGACGAGGCGGGAACTGACGTAAGAGTAAGCCTCGGCCGGCATCATGAAAACGGTTTCGATGCGCGGCTCGATGCGCCGGTTCATCAACGCCATTTGCAGTTCGTATTCGTAATCGGAGACGGCGCGGATGCCGCGCACGATGGCGTCGGCCCCGCGCTCGACGGCGTATTTCATCAGCAGCCCCTCGAAGTGTTCAACCGAGAGGCGGCAGCCACAGGTGTCTAATCCAGCCAACACCTCCGCCAGAATCTCCTGACGCTCTTCGAGCGTGAAAAGCGGGCGCTTCTCCGGGTTGACCACGACCGCCACAACGATCTCGTCGAACAGTTTGCAGCCGCGCTCGATGATGTCGAGATGGCCGTTCGTCACGGGGTCAAAGGAGCCGGGGTAGATCGCACGTCGCATAGAGGAAAGCTGCTTGCGGGAAGAGTGGAAAACCGCGTGTGAAATTATCACAGCCGGGAAATGTTTGTCGAAGAGCCGGCTTCAGAGATAGCGGGTCAGTTTGATTCCGGCAGTTGAGAGTTCAACCTTGAGGTTGCCGTTTCGCGGCCACAAACTAAAGTTTGAACTCTCAACTGACCCACTACCGAGTTGTGACGAGCCT
>JBOGOY010000968.1:0-2048 GCA_050748185.1 Pyrinomonadaceae bacterium | reverse complement strand
CTCCTTCCCTGTTTCCAGTCAAATCAAAGATTCCGGGGGCCATGTGTTTTGCTTAACTAGGATTGTAGAGAGGCGCGGAGAGGCGGGTCAAGGCAACAAGAAAAACTTAAGAGATTGGTCAGGCCGCGGCGGCTACATCAGGAGCGTGCTGTTGACGAGGTCGATCTCGTCCGCTTTGTCGGCGAGCAGGGTGGCGGGCGGGCCGATGCTCCACGTGTGCTGCGCGAGGATCAGCGCGAACGCGGTCTGGCGATCGATCGGCTTCGAGAAAAAGTAGCCTTGCGCGTGCTGGCAGCCGAACGCGCGGAGTTGCTCGAACTGCTCGGCCGTCTCGACGCCTTCGGCCACCACATCCATGCCCAAGTTGTGGGCGAGCATCACGATGGTACGGACGATCTCCGTGTTCTCGTTGTTCTCGGCCATGCGGCTGACGAACGAGCGGTCGATCTTGAGCGTGTTGATCGGGAAGCGATGGAGGTAAGAGAGCGACGAGTAGCCGGTGCCGAAGTCGTCGATGCTCAGGGAGACGCCGAGCGAGCGCAGGTGGTTGAGCATCTCGGTCGCCGTCTCGAAGTTCTCCATCACGACCGACTCGGTGATCTCGAGCTTCAGCGAGCGCGGGTCGAGGTTGGTCTCGATGAGAATGTTTTTGATCTGATCGAGCAGGTCTGGCTGTGCGAACTGCTTGTTGGAGAGATTGACGCTGATCGTGAGCGGCCGCGCCAGCGCCGACTGCTCCTGCCAGCGGCGCATCTGGCCGCACGCCGCGCGCAGCACGAGCTGCCCGATGGGGACGATGAGGCCAGTCTCCTCCGCGATCGAGATAAACTCGTTTGGCAGGACCAGCCCGCGCTCCGGGTGCTGCCAGCGGACGAGCGCCTCGAAGCCCTGAAGCTGCCCGGTCGCGATCGAGACGATCGGTTGGTAGTCCACGAAAAGCTCTTCGCGCTCGATGGCGCGGCGCAGGTCGGTCTCCATCTGGAGGAGTTGCATCGCCGACGAATGCATCGTCTTGACGAATACCTCATGGCGCATCTTGCCGAGCGACTTGGCGCGATACATCGCGGTGTCGGCGTCGCGCAGGATGTCTTCGGCGCGCTCGTAGCCGATGCTGCTCGGCGCAATCCCGATGCTGACGCCGGTGAAGACCTCGTGCCCGCGCAGGTTGAACGGCTGGCAGAGCGAGGTCTTGATGCGTTCGGCGATTTCGGTCGCCTCGGCCTCGTGCCGCAACTCGTCGAGCAGGATGGTGAATTCGTCGCCGCCGAGGCGCGCCACCGTGTCGCCGGGGCGCAGGCACGACTCCAGCCGGCGCGCGATCGAGATCAGCAACTGGTCCCCGATCATGTGGCCGAGGCTGTCGTTGATGACCTTGAAGCGGTCGAGGTCGAGGAAGAGAACGGCGAACAGCCGCTGCGAGTTGCGCCGGTGCTGCTCGACCGTCAGCTTCAGATGATCCATGAAGAGCGCGCGGTTCGGCAGGCCGGTCAGCGCGTCGTGGAAGGCGTCGTGCAGCAGGCGCTCTTCGGCGCGCTTGCGGTCGGTGATGTCCTGAATCTGGAAAATGAAGTGGAGTGGCTGGTCCTCTATGTTGCGGACGAGCGACATACTCAGCAGCACCCATACGGCGTGGCCGCGTTTGTGCAGGTAGCGCTGCTCTAACTGATGCGTCGGCATCTCGCCGTCGAGTAACTGGTGGATGAAGACGAGTAGTCCGCCGAGGTCGTCCGGGTGCGCGATCGTTTGGAACTTGCCGGCGAGCAGTTCCTCTTCAGTGTAGCCGACGATGTCGCAGAGCGAAGGGTTGACCTGAAGCCAGCGCCCGTCCGGCGCGACGAGCGCCATGCCGGTCGAGGCGTAGTCGAAGGCATTGCGGAAATGCTGTTCGCTCTCCTGCAACGCCTTACTGATGCGCTCCTGCTCGGCGACGAGCCGCGACAGTTCCCTGACGTGCTGCTCGGCCTGCGCCACCTTCGCGGTCTTGGCCTCGTCGTTTTTGAGGTAGAAGTAATAGGTCAGGTACACGATGCCGACGACCGGGGCGGTGG
>JBOGOY010000967.1:0-2049 GCA_050748185.1 Pyrinomonadaceae bacterium | reverse complement strand
CTTCGTGGTTAATGCAACTCAGGTTACTACTCAGTTCAGGCTTCGCTTAGAGAAATACCAGTCGGTCACTTCGTAATCAGATTGCATTCGCTTCTCGGCGTCGGCGATGGTCTGCGGCGGCGGGACGATCACCTTGTCGCCGGGCTGCCAGTTGGCCGGCGTCGCGCAGGCGTTGGTGTCCGCGGTCTGCAAAGCGTCGAGGACGCGCAGCACTTCGTCGATGTTGCGGCCGAGGCTCATCGGGTAGTAGATGAGCGCGCGGATGATGCCCTTCGGATCGATGACGAAGACGGCGCGGACGGTCGCGGTCTCGGAAGCCGCCGGGTGAATCAGCCCGAACTTCTGGGCTACCTTCGTGTCGAGATCGGCGATCACGGGAAACTCGATCTTGACGCCGAAGTGCTGCTCCATATTCCGGATCCAAGCGATGTGCGCGGTCACCGAATCGACCGATAGTCCGATCAGTTGGGCGTCGCGCCGGGTGAACTCGTCCGCGCGTTTGGCGAATTCGACAAACTCCGTGGAGCAGACCGGCGTGAAATCCGCCGGGTGGGAAAACAGAACCACCCACTTGCCTTTGAAGTCTGACAGCTTCAGCATCCCGTGCGTTGACTTGGCCTCGAATTCGGGGGCCGGCTCGTTGATGCGTGGCAGGCTGGGAGCGGTGGCAGTTGCAGTTTCGCTCATGACTTAACTCCTCTTTCCTCAGGGTAGATAGTTTCAGGGAACGCTTGCCGGGGATTGTAACCTAAATCCTCGGAAGTGACAGGTGAACAGTGACGTGTGACAAGAGAAGAAAGTGAATAGTGACGAGTGACAAGTGACAAGTAAGAGGAAGAGGCGTGTTCTTTCCCATCACCTGTGGCTTGCCGATCATTCCTGTTCAATAAGTTCGATGTGGCGTGCCCCAAACGGACGGGCGCGCCGCCCTTTATCGCCCCTGAGCGGCCCATTCACACCATATCGTGCAGGGCCTGCGCGGCTTGGCGTACCGGGGGCGAGACGCTTGTTTCTTCACGGAAAATTCTTTTGCAACTCGCGCCTAAATGCAGCATGATCTGCCCGGCTCTCCCATCCCATTCTCGCACGCCGCTTATGGCACGGCCATTGCCCTACAGAGTAACGACGGCGTCGCCGCCTCTGTGGATATAGGTGAGATGGCTTGTCAGCGGCGCGCCAAACAGGAGGAGTTTGAAATGACCAAAGGTAATTATCCGGCGCGACGCGCCCTGAGTTTGCTGGTTCTCTTCGCATTGATGGCCGGCGCTGTCATGCCCGCGGCGGCCCAACGTCGTCGCCGGCCAGCGGCGCGGCGAACGACGCCCGTCCCGGCGACGCGCTATTACACCGTCGATACGGATCAGACGATCCGCGTTCGCATGGATAGCGAGTTGAATTCCAAGACGGCGCGCGTCGGCGACCGTTTCTCGACCACCGTCACCGAACCGGTTTACGCGGACGGCGTGGAAGTGATTCCGGTGGGCAGCAAGGTGTGGGGCCGCGTGGCGACCGTGAAACGCGCCCAGCGTCGTTCGCCCGGCACGATCACGGTCAGCTTCAATTCCGTGGAACTGCCGAACAGGGCGCGCTACCCGATTAACGGCTCGCTGACCAGCCTCCAAGCTGACGATGTTAACTCCGACTCGGAGAGCACGGTCGCGGGCCGCTCTAACCGGAAACGCGACGCCGTCTTCATCGGCGGCGGTGCGGCGACGGGCGCGATTATCGGCGCCATCGCCGGGGGCGGCAAGGGCGCAGGTATCGGCGCGATTATAGGTGGGGGTCTCGGCACCGCCGGGCGTGTGTTCGAGAAAGAGAAAGATGCCGAGGTCGAATCCGGCACGGAGTTCGGCGTGATTCTCAACCGGCGCGTCTCGATTCCGGTGAGGAACAACCGCTAAGTCTTAAAGAGATCGACAACCGAGCGGTTGTCGGTGCGGAGGGGGCCGGTTCGTGAAGGGGAGAGCTCGGACCGGCCTCCGACAAAAAAATCCAACGAGTTCGGTCGCCCCGGTTCTAACGTAAGTGAGCGACCGCACAGGGAAGGCC
>JBOGOY010000966.1:0-2051 GCA_050748185.1 Pyrinomonadaceae bacterium | reverse complement strand
CATCTGCACACAGACCTGCAAGGGGGCCTGTTGACGCCGCAGGAATACGCACGGCTCGGCAGCGTCAGAGGCCGTCTGGGCGCGTCCTTCGGCGCGCTGACGAGCGGGGGCTTGGGGGCATGGCGCGCCCGGATGCGCTTTAACAGTACGGCAAGCGAGTTGGCTTTCCACCGCAGCCGCATTGCTAACGGGGTTGCGACGCAAGACTTCCACGCCGCCGCACGCGAAGAGAATTACCGGCGCACGCTCGCGGAGTTACGCGGCCGGATGGGCACTGGTTGAGACGCCCACGGTCGGCCAGATCGCGCCGTTAAGGTCGCCGCCGGTCAACAGAATTCTGAGTTTTCCTCGCTTGCTGTAATTGAAGCAGGATTAACATCCGCCCGTATCGCCCGCACCGTATGTTGGGCGTAAGCGGCTACGTGACACCTGACCTGTGAAAATCCAACTGCTACCCAGCACTTTCGATTCGAACGGCTGCGCTACCCCGGAGCAGCGCCTCACCTGTTTCCTCATCGACGACTGTGTCGCCGTTGACGCCGGCAGCATCGCGCTCGCGCTTAACGAAGGGCAGCGTGACACCGTCCGCGATGTGATCGTCACGCACCCGCACATGGACCACATGGCGACGCTGCCGATCTTCATCGATGATCTTTTCGGCCTGCTGAAAGAGCCGGTTCGCGTGCACGCCACCGCCGAGGTGATCGAACTGCTGGAGCGCGACGTATTCAACTGGACGGTCTACCCGCGGTTCGTCGAGTTGAATAATGGCCACGGCCCCGTGATGGAGTACGTTCCGTTCCGCACGGGCGAAGAGTTCCGCGTCCGGCACCTGAGCGTTATCGCGATCCCCGTCAACCACATCGTCCCGACCGTTGGCCTCATCGTCTCCGACGGGCGAACGACGGTCGCCTTCACATCAGATACGGCGGCCACGGACGAGTTCTGGCGGAAGGTCAACGACACCGCCCGCATCGACGCCCTTTTCATCGAAGCTTCCTTCCCGAACTCGATGTCGAGCCTCGCCGACGTGTCCGGCCACCTGACGCCTGAGGGGATGGGGCGCGAACTCGCAAAGCTCTCGCATAACCACTTGGACGTGCTCGCCGTCCACCTCAAGCCGACCTACCGCGAAACCTTAGTCAAAGAGATCGAAAACCTCGGGATGCCCCATCTGAGCGTGATGAAGCCCGGTCACGAGTACAAATGGTAAGAGCCGCTCCCCGGAGAAAGCGGCCCGACATTAAAGCCATCTGGCGTGCGTCAATGCTGAAACTTCATAGCGCCCCCGCGGAGACCAAGCCGGAGTCCGACCCCTTCCCTCTTATTCACAAAATCCCGCGTCCGCCGTCCCTCCTTCAGTTTGCGAGAGCAAGCCCTCCATGTGCTGACGGGCCTTCCACGCCCCGGTGCGCGTAGCGACCTCGACGCCCTCCGACCAGACGCGCCGCGCCTCTTCCACCCTGCCCTGACTTAATAGCGCCGTGCCCAGCATCTGGTAGGCCGCCGTGAAGTCCACCTTCAGACGGACGACGCGGCGCAACGCATCCTCGGCCTCAGGCCAGCGCTCGAGTTTCAGGTACTCGCTCGCCAGTCCGTACCAGACCATTTCCTGTTCCGGCTGTTGCTCGGCCATCGCCGCTAAAGCTTCAATCCTCTGTTGTGACATAACATTCCCCCACGGCGAGAAGGCACTCCCCTTCCGCTCTCAACGCACCGGCTCGAATTCGTTTTCCGAGTGCTCGCCCGCCACGCCGTCGAGGACGACGCGATCGCTCGACAGCAACTGCGCGACGCGGAAGGTGCGCGCCTCGCGCTCGCGCCCCGGCATCACTTCAGCGCGGAACGTAACACGCATTCCGGGACGCGCCCAGCGGTCGGCCTCCTGATCGCGGCGGATGTCTCCCGACCCTTCTTTCATGCTGGAGCCTCTCCGTCTATGGAGCACCAGTGCCGAGCCGGCCGCGGCGCCGAGCGCCAGCATCAGACCACTTAGCCAACGCTTCCCCCGCCGCCTCAACAGTGCCACCCCTCTTCGGTCAGTCAGAAAC
>JBOGOY010000965.1:0-2058 GCA_050748185.1 Pyrinomonadaceae bacterium | reverse complement strand
CGCGAACCCCTCGGCCTCGGCGTCGAGGCCGGCGCGCTTGGCGGCAAGTCGCCGCTCTTCGGAAATCTCCCCGGCCGGTACTTCGCCGCCACAGTAAAGATGAATCATCTTCACGGTGCGCGCCGCGAGGTTGCCGAGCCCGCTCGCCAGATCGCTGTTCGCACGGTCGAGGACGGCCTCGTAACCGAACTTGCTGTCCTGCCCGAAGGCCATCTCGCGCAGGCAGAAATAGCGCACCACGTCGTTCGGGAAATGACGGTGCAGCACGGCGAGGTCGATGCCGGTCCCGCGCGTCTTCGACATCGCCCGCCCGTCGCGTCCGAGCCACATCCCGTGAGCGAAGATTCCGCGCGGCGGTTCAAGCCCGGCGGCGAGCAGGAATGCGGGCCAATAGACCGTGTGGAAACGCAGAATGTCTTTGCCGACGAGGTGCAGGGCCGGCCAGAATTTCGCGAACCCCACGGCGCGCTCGCGCTCCTCGTTGCCGAAGCCGATGGCGGTGATGTAGTTGGTCAGCGCGTCGAACCAGACGTAAATCGTGTGCGTCGGATCGTCCGGCACGGGAATGCCCCAACTGACGGACGTGGCCGGGCGGCTGATCGAGAGATCCTGCAAGCCGCCGCCGACGAAGCTCGCGACCTCGTTGCGGCGCTCTTCCGGCCGGATGAAGTCAGAGCGCTCCGCGTAGAGCCCAAGCAGAGTTTCGCCGAAGTCTGACAGGCGGAAGAAGTAGCTCTCTTCGGAGACGCGATCCAACAGCACTTCATGGACGAGGCACAGCGGCGGTTGACCCGCCATCTCCGGCTTGATGTATTCGTCTTCGGTTTTGTAAGCGGCACAGGGGGCGCAGAACCAAGCCTCGTAATGGCCCTTGTAAATGCAAGAGCGGCCCTTCGGAGTTTGTCTCTGCGCCACCAGCCGCCACAACTCGCTGACGCCTTCGTAGTGAAACTTGTCGGTCGTGCGATGGAAGAAATCATAGCCGCCGTGTTCGCCGTCGAGCCCGAACATGGCAAAGATTCTTTTGAATTCGCCGACGACTCGATCGGTGTGCGCTTTCGGCGTCAATCCTTCGCGCTCGGCGACGCGCTGGATGTTGATCCCGTGCTCGTCGGTCCCGGTGAGAAAGAAAGTCTGAAAACCGCGCTGCCGTTTGTAACGAGTCAGGCAATCGGCCACCACCGTCGCGTATAAGTGCCCGAGGTGCGGCAGGCTGTTGGCGTAGTAAATCGGGGTTGTGACGTAGAAAGTTTTCATCGTTGGTTAATCGTCAATGGTAAGTGGTAAACGGTGAACAGTGGCAAGCAGAAGGGTGGAGTTTGCCCATTCACCATTTACCATTTACCTTTCACAATTTACCCTGTATCAGCGCCATCGCCTCGGCGCGGGTACGCGGGTCTTTGCGGAATCCGCCGCGGATGGCCGAGGTGATCGTGATCGCGCCGGGCTTTTTGACGCCGCGCAGCGTCATGCAGGTGTGCTCGGCCTCCAACACGACCATCACGCCGACCGGCTTCAGGCCTTCAAACAACGTATCGGCGATTTCGGAAGTCAGGCGCTCCTGCACTTGCAGGCGGCGGGCGAAGGTGTCGGCCAGCCGCGCCAGCTTCGAGAGCCCGAGGATGCGTCCGCCCTTTGGGATGTAGGCGATGTGGCAGCGGCCGACGAACGGCGCGAGGTGGTGTTCGCAAATCGAGGCGATATGAATGTCTTTGACGATAACCATTTCGTCGTGTTTGTCGCCGGGCAGTGGGACCACGTGCTCGCGCGGGTCTTCGCGCATCCCCGCCGTCAGTTCGGCGTACATCTCCGCGACGCGCTGCGGCGTGCGACGCAAACCCGGACGCTCCGGGTCTTCGCCGATGCCTTCGAGCAGCAGGCGCACGCCCGCCGCGATCTTGTCGAGATCGACGCCCGGCAAGATCGCGCCCACTTCCTGAACCTCTTCGTCCGGCTCGGTGGCGGAAAATTTCTGACTCATTTAAAGAACTCCTGAGGGGCTCAACTCAGATTGCGGATTGGCGATTGCCGATTGCGGATTAAGGGAGCGCTTTTTTC
>JBOGOY010000964.1:0-2061 GCA_050748185.1 Pyrinomonadaceae bacterium | reverse complement strand
TACCCGAACATCGTCGCGGCGGTGCGGAGGAAACGAAGGGCGGCGTTGTGGGTCGCCCTGTGGATCGCGTGGACGGTCGCCGGAAGGTGACGGGCGCGGCCACCTACGCCGCCGAGTTCAAGGTCGAGAACCTCGCCCACGGCGTACTGGTCCAGAGCGCGATCGCGAGGGGCCGCATCCGTGAGTTGGACACGGGCGAGGCCGAGCGTGAGCCCGGCGTGCTCGCCGTCATTACGCACGGATCGGGGCCGAGCGTTTCGGCTGGGCGAACCGCCAGCCCGCGCGCGGCGCGCGACGGGCACTGGCTCGTCGGCTACGGCGTGGCGACGGCAACCTACCCCGGTTACCGCAGCCCCTCTTCGGCCCGCGCGCGCGTTCTGCCGGACGGCACGTGCGTCGTCCAGTCCGCCACACAGGACATCGGCACCGGCACCTACACCGTGATGGCGCAGGTCGCCGCCGAGACTTTGGGCGTGCCTATCTCCCGCGTCCGCGCCGAACTCGGCGATTCGACGCTTCCTTCGGCCCCGACCTCCGGCGGTTCGCAGACGGTCGCCTCGGTGCTCCCGGCGGTGAAGGAGGCGTGCGAGATGGCGCGGCGTGAACTCGTGGAAGTGGACGCCGACCAGAACCGCTACGCTTTCCAGTCTTTCGGCGCGCAGTTCGCGGAGGTGCGGGTTGACGAGGATTTAGGCGTCGTGCGCGTCAGCCGCTTCGTCAGCGTGCAGGACATCGGCCGCGTGATGAACACGAAGACGACGCGCAGCCAAGTGCATAGCGGTGTCATCTATGGCATCGGCATGGCACTGATGGAAGAGACCGTGTACGACCAGCGGAACGGCCGCCCCGTCGTTCGCACGCTCGGCGACTACCACGTGCCCGTCAACGCCGACGTGCCGGACATCGAGGTGCATCTCATCGGCGAGCCCGACCCGCACATCAACACCCTCGGCGCGCGCGGCGTCGGCGAGATCGGCATCACGGGCGTCGCGGCGGCGATTGCCAACGCCGTCTATCACGCGACTGGGAAACGAATTCGCGACCTGCCGATCACGCCCGACAAGTTGCTGTGAAAGCGCGTCGTCACGGCCAGTCGTGAGACACG
This sequence comes from Pyrinomonadaceae bacterium, assembly GCA_050748185.1. Taxonomy (GTDB): domain Bacteria; phylum Acidobacteriota; class Blastocatellia; order Pyrinomonadales; family Pyrinomonadaceae; genus JACCRA01. The sequence continues at coordinate 956 of JBOGOY010000964.1, read as the reverse complement.
AAGAGATAAGCACGGCATGAGTGTGCAGCCTTTCAAAATCGAAATACCTCAAGCGACCCTCGACGACCTGCGCGAACGCCTCGCCCGGACGCGCTGGCCGGACGAGTTGACGGGGGCGAAATGGGACTACGGCGCGAACCTCTCATACCTGCGTGAGTTGATCGGCTACTGGCGGAACCGCTTCGACTGGCGCGCGCAGGAAAAGATGATCAATGACTTGGCCCATTTCCGCGCCGAGGTGGACGGCTTGAACACTCACTTCATCCACGAGCGCGCACCGTGCGCCGCGCGAGTGGGCCGAACGGTTCTTCAGCGTGCAGCGGTGAAGCGATGACGGCGCACGCGAGGGGCGAGTGATGAACCAAGTGCGAGCCATCGTCGAAGCCTACGAGCGAAGCGTGCGGGAGGGCACACGCGGCGTGCTCGCCACGGTCGTGCGGACAAGTGGCAGCGTCTAAGGATGACGAGTTGTGGCACGCGCTGGCGGCGCTCGGGGAAGGACGTTCGGGGGGCATGAGTACGTACTGAGCGCAGGGCGAGCTTGCGCTTTCGTCGAAGTCGTCGAGCCGCCCGTGCCGCTTGTAGTGTTCGGGGCGGGATCGGACACCCTGCCCGTCGCGCGTCTGGCGCGCGAAGTCGGATGGGAAGTGACGATCGTCGATCACCGACCGGCCTCCGCCACGCCGGAGCGCTTTCCCGAAGCGGACGCGCTGGTTATCTGCCGCTCCGAAACAGTCGCCGAGCGTGTCAGGCTCGACGGGCGGACAGCCGCCGTGCTGATGACACACAACTACGAGCACGACCGCGCGCTCCTGAAGACACTGCTTGAATCGCCCGCGCCCTACGTCGGCTGCCTCGGTCCGCGCCGCCGCACCGAGCGAATGCTGGCCGAACTGCGCGAGGCGGGCTTCGCGCCGACCGAAGAACGATTAACGCGCGTGCACGCGCCTGTCGGA
>JBOGOY010000963.1:0-2065 GCA_050748185.1 Pyrinomonadaceae bacterium | reverse complement strand
TGAATCGGGTCAGGCTGGCGCTCTCTGTCTGTCGCTTTATCTGCCATTCGTCTTTTTCACCCTTCAGCACAAAGGAATCTACCGCGATGAGACGTTTCTTGAAGATTGCCGTGTCCTGTCTCTTGTCGGCCTCGCTCGCCTTCGCGGCGATGGCGCAACCGGCCAAGCGGATGACCATCGAAGACGCGCTCGCGTTGCTCGAAGTGGGCGGCGCGCCGCAGTGGTCGCCCGACGGCAAGTGGCTCGCCTTCACCGTCAGCGAGTGGAACCGCAGAGACGTGCGCCGCGATTCGCACATCTACCTCGCCCCGTCTTCAGGCGCGGCGCGGCCCTTGAGGCTGACGAACGGCGAACGCGGCGAAACTCAACCGCAGTGGTCGCCGGATTCGACGCGCATTGCTTTCCTCGCCAACCGCGACGCTCCGCGCCCCGACGCCGGGGCGGCCACGCCCCCGCGCAATCAGGTCTGGTCGATCTCCGTCGGCGGCGGCGAGGCCGCGAAGATCACCGACGAAGAGTCGGGCGTGACGCAGTTTCGCTGGTCCCCTGATGGGCGGCGGATCGCCTACGTCGTGCGCGACACGCCGAAGGACAAGGCCGAGCGCGATAAGCGCAAGAAGGAAAAGTTCGACGCCATCGTCGTGGACGGCGAACTGGCCTACTCGCACCTCTGGGTGATCGACCTCGACACCCGCGAGCGGAAGCGCGTCACAGAGGGCGCGTACACCGTCTCGGACCCGCAGTGGTCGCCCGATGGCAAGTGGCTCGCCTACGTCCACGGCCGCAGCGGCGCGCAGGAGTCGGCCTTCACGGACATCTCCGAGGATCGTAACTCTGACGTCTACGTCGTCCCCGCGTCTTCCGGTGGTCAGCCGCGCCAGTTGACCGCAAGCGTCGGTCCAGACGCGCAGCCGCGTTGGTCCCCAGACGGCGCGTGGATCGCCTACACGGCGAGCGAAGACCCTGCGTCGTGGGCCGCCAAGACCGAGTTGATGGTCGTCGCGGCCGGCGGCGGGGGCCAGCCGCGCAGTCTGACCGCCGGCCACCACGATTCGGTGACGAGCGCGCCCGAGTGGTCGCCGGACGGGCGCTTTGTGTACGCGGGCGGGGCGGTCGGCGTCTACGGACAACTGTTGAAAGTCGCGGTAATGGGCGGCGAGCCGGCGGCCGTCTTCGAGAGTCCCGGCGCTTACGGCGGGATCGATGTTTCGGCCGATGGACAGATGCTCGCCTTCACCTACAACGATGCGCGCTCGCCCGACGAGGTTTACGTCGCGACGAGCGGCGGAAAAGCGGTCAAGCGTCTGACTGACTTTAACCCGCAGGCAAAGAATTTCCAGACCGCCGACACGGATGTGATTCGCTGGAAGAGCCCGGCCGACGGGTTGGAGATCGAGGGTCTGCTCGTTAAGCCACTCGATTATCAGCAAGGCAAGCGCTACCCGCTCATCCTCCAGATTCACGGCGGCCCCTACGGGCGTTTCTCACGCGGTTTCAACGCGCGCGCGCAGATCTTCGCCGCCAACGGCTACGCCGTGCTTCAACCCAACCCGCGCGGTTCGACCGGCTACGGGCACAAATTCTCGACCGCCAACGTCAAAGACTGGGGCGGCAAGGATTTTCAAGACATCATGTCGGGCGTGGACGAGGCGATCAAAATGGGCGTCGCCGATCCCGAGAACCTCTTCGTGATGGGCGGCAGCTACGGCGGCTTTATGACTTTCTGGACCGTGACGCAGACCGAACGCTTCCGCGCTGCCATCGGCCACGCCGGCATTAGCGACTGGTACAGCTTTCACGGCCAGACGGACGTGCCGGGTTTGTTGGAGTACGGCTTCGGCGGTACGCCGTGGGCGGCGCGCGAGGTGTACGAGCGTTGGTCCCCGATGCGCCACGTGGACCGGGCCAAGACGCCGCTGATGATTACCCACGGCGAACAGGATCGCCGCGTCCCCATCGCGCAGGCCGAACAATTCTACCGCGCGCTCCGCAAGCGCGGCGTCCCTGTCGTCTTCGTTCGCTACCCGCGCGAGGGCCACGGCATCACCGAACCCAACCACCAGAT
>JBOGOY010000962.1:0-2066 GCA_050748185.1 Pyrinomonadaceae bacterium | reverse complement strand
CTCGAAGACCGTCCTGCCTTTGCCAACACACGGAAACGCCGATTACACTGTTGCCCCGAAGCGCTTGGAAGACGACCCCGTTTACCAACGCCACCGACAGGACTGGCAGGACTACCACACGCGCTATATCACGCCGCAAAACTTTCACGACGCGCTGAGGGTGAAGCAGTAGATAGTAGCCAGTAGTCAGTAGCCAGTAGCTTCGGCAGCCGCCGTTGACGCTGATAGTCGGGCTTCTCATGACACAGGTTTTTTCTACTGGCTACTGACTACTGGCTACTATCTACTTTCTTATGAGTCGTATCCCCCGCATCGCGCTCATCATCTTTTTCGCCGCGCTGATCGCCATCCCGCTGGCGATCAGCCGGTGGTACCGGACGAGCGAGTATTCTTCCGCCTCCGTCGCGGGCGGCACTGAGGGGAACGCCGTTGCGCGCGAGTCGGCGCTCAAACGTTACGGCTTCCACCTTGAAGAAGTCTCGAAAGAAGTCGGGATCAACTTCACGCACACCGCGCCGAAGCTCGACCCGAAGCTCGCACACATCATGCCGCAGGTCGCCTCGATGGGCGCGGCCGTGTCGGTCGTGGATTTCGACCGCGACGGCTGGCAAGACCTCTACGTGACGAACAGCGGCGAAGACAGCTTGAACGCGCTTTATCGCAATCACGCCGACGGCACGTTCGCGGACGTGGCCGCCGCGCTCGGCGTCGCCGATGTGAATCGCCGGGAGACGGGCGTCTCGATGGGGGCGGTCTGGGGCGACTACGACAATGACGGCTTTGAAGACCTGTTTCTCTACAAGTGGGGCCGGCCGGAACTCTTCCACAACGATGCCGGCCGAGGCTTTACCCGCGTGACCGAGGCCGCACACTTGCCGGCTTGGGTCAACGCCAACACGGCCATCTGGTTCGACTATGACCGCGACGGCCGCCTCGACATCTTCCTCGGCGGTTACTACCCGGAGGACGTGAACCTGTGGGAGTTGAAGACGACGAAGATGATGCCGGAGAGTTTCGAGTACGCGAAGAACGGCGGGCGCAAGTACCTCTTCCGCAACGCGGGCGGCGGCCGGTTCGAGGACGTTACGGAGCGCGCCGGCATCGACTCGCGCCGCTGGGCGCTGGCCGCCGCCGCCGCCGATCTGCGCGGCACCGGCTACCCCGATCTCTTCGTCGCCAATGATTACGGCGTTGCCGAACTCTTCTTTAACGAAGGGGGCGGGCGTTTCCGCGACCGGGGCGAGCAGACCGGCGTCGGCTTCGCGCCGAAGAGCGGGATGAACGTCGCGTTCGGCGACATCCTCAATCAAGGCAAGTTCGCCGTCTACGTCACCAACATCTCCGAAGCGGGCGTGCTGATTCAGGGCAACAACCTCTGGGTGCCGCGCGACGGCACCGAGGGCGACGCGCTCAAGTACGACAATCTGGCGCGCGACATGGGCGTCGAACTCGGCGGGTGGAGTTTCGGCGCGCAGTTCGGCGACCTCAACAACGACGGCACGCTCGATCTTTATCTGACGAACGGCTACGTCTCTTTGGAGAAGGGGACCAATTACTGGTACGACTTCTCGAAGATCGCGGGCGGTAACTCCGCGATCATCTCGGACGCGGCCAACTGGCCGCCGATGGAGAGTCGCAGCCTCTCTGGCTTTCAATCAAAGCGCGTCTGGATCAACGACGGGGCGGGGAAGTTTACGGACGTGGCGCAGACGGTCGGCGCGCGCGACACGTTTGACGGGCGCTCGGTCGCGCTCGTCGATCTGTGGAACAGGGGCGTGCTCGATGTGGTCGTCGCCAACCAGCGCGGGCCGCTCTTGATTTACAAGAACACGGTCGCGCCCGAAAACCATTGGATCGGATTCGAGTTGGAAGGGGCGGCGAGCAACCGCAGCGCCATCGGCGCGCAGGTGCGCGTCTTTTGGGCGGGCCAAGAGCAGGTGCAGGAGGTGTCGGGCGGCAACGGATTCTGCGCGCAGAATCAGCGCCGTGTGCATTTCGGCTTAGGCCCGCAAGCGCCGCCGGTCGAGCGCGTGTCGATTCGTTGGCCTTCGGGTAAAATGCAGACC
>JBOGOY010000961.1:0-2068 GCA_050748185.1 Pyrinomonadaceae bacterium | reverse complement strand
GCAGTAGCCCGAGGCGTGACGTTCGGATCGAAGTCATCGACATTCTGCTTGGGGGGACCAGCGACGGAAATCAGGCGGCCGTCCGTCCAGCTTCGTTCGCCGCCGACACGCGCGGCTGGGCGGTGAATGGGCGTACCCGCTCGTAGGCGTGTGCGAGGCGGAAAAGCATCGGCTCGCTCCAGTCGGGGCCGAGCAGTTGAAGGCCGACGGGCAGGCCCGCGCCCGAGAGGCCGCAGGGGAGCGAGAGGCCGGGGACGCCGGCGAGATTCGCGGTGACGGTGTAGATGTCGTTCAGGTACATCGCGAGCGGGTCGTCCACTTTCTCGCCGAAGAGGAACGCAGGCGTCGGCGAGGTCGGCGTCAGAAGAGCGTCGCAACGCTCGAAGGCGCGGCGGAAATCTTCCTTGAGCAGCGTGCGGACCTGCTGGGCCTTGAGGTAGTAGGCGTCGTAGTAGCCCGAAGAGAGAACGTAGGTGCCGAGCATGATGCGCCGCTTGACCTCTGGACCGAAGCCGTGTTCGCGCGTGCGGCGGTACATGTCTTTGAGCGTCGCCGCCTCTTCGGCGCGCAAGCCGTAGCGCACGCCGTCAAAGCGCGCGAGGTTCGACGAAGCTTCGGCGGTGGCGATGATGTAATAGACGGCGATGGCGTATTTCGCGTGCGGCAACTCCACGTCCACGATCTCGGCCCCCAACTCGCGGTAAGCCTCGATCGCCTCTTCGACGCGCGCGCGCACTTCCGCGTCCAATCCCGCGCCGAACATTTCGCGCGCGACGCCGAGCCGCACGCCCCTGATCTCTCCGCTCAACTCGGCCGCGTAATCGGGGACCGGCACGTCGGCGGTGGTCGCGTCCGATGGATCGCGCCCGGCGATGACACCCAGCACGCGCGCCGCGTCGGCGACGTTCAGCGCGAAGACGCCGATCTGGTCCAGCGACGAGCCGAAGGCGACGAGCCCGTAACGCGAGACGCGCCCGTAGGTCGGCTTGACCCCGACGATGCCGCAGAGCGCGGCGGGCTGACGCACCGAGCCGCCGGTGTCCGAGCCTAAAGCGACGGGCACGATGCGCGCCGCCACGGCCGCCGCCGAGCCGCCCGAAGAGCCGCCCGGCACGCGCGCCGTGTCCCACGGGTTGCGGACGGGACCAAACGCCGAGTTCTCGTTCGAGGAGCCCATCGCGAACTCGTCGCAGTTGGTCTTGCCGACGACGACCGCCCCGGCCCGCGCCAGCCGCTCGACCGCGGTCGCGGTGTAAGGCGGGTGGTAATCGCCGAGGATGCGCGAGCCGCAGGAGGCCTGCATCCCGCGCACGCAGATGTTGTCTTTGACGGCGACGGGCACGCCGAACAGCGCGCCGATGTCCTGCCCGCCGGCCCGCTCGGCGTCCAACTCGGCCGCGCGCACAACCGCGCCCTCGCGGCCGATCTCCAGAAACGCGCCGAGCGTCTCGTTTAGCGCCTCGGCATTTCCGAGGGCCGCCTCAACCGCCTCGCGCGCCGTCGTCTCACCGGCGGCTAATCGTGCGTGTAGGTGTTCGATGATCATAACAGCGGTCAGTGGTTAGTGGTCGGTGGTCAGTGGAGAACAGGTATTAACTGACCACTGATCACTGACCACTGTTTACAGCACCTTCGGCACGCGGAAGTGGCCGCTGGCCGGATCGGGCGCTTGGTCCAGCGCCAGCTTCTGGCCGAGCGAGGGGCGCGGAGAGTCTTCGCGCGCGGCCGGGGTGCTCTCGCCTTCGGGGGTGAGCCCGCCGAGGGCCGGCTCGACGCGGCTCGTGTCCAACTCGTTCAGTTGTTCGACGTAGGCGACGATCGACGCGACCTGCGGCGTCAGCGCGTGCAGTTCTTCGTCCGTGATTTCAAGGTGGGCCAGCGCGGCCAGTTTCAGGATGTCGGATTCGGTGATGGGCATGAGCTTGGCTTTCGATCTGCGTTGGCGTGTCAGATAACGCGGCCGACTATTCTCACGAAATGAGACTTCACACCTACAATAATTACAAGCGGCTGGATCATCAAGGTGAGGAGCGCGCGGGCGACGTTAAGCCGGACGCCTTCGTTAAGC
>JBOGOY010000960.1:0-2068 GCA_050748185.1 Pyrinomonadaceae bacterium | reverse complement strand
GTCGTAGCCGACCAGTTCGACGTAGGCGCGGCCCGCGACGGGCGCGTCGCCGCGGCGGCCCGCGACGTGGCACGCCCCCTCCCAGTAGACGATCATCGTGGTGCCGCGGGTGTCGAGTTCCTGATCCTGGAGGACCGGCGTGACGCGCACGTCCACTCCGGCCCGTGGAACCAACAATCGCCATTCGCACGGGTAGCGCGCGCCCGTGTGCGGGCTGCGCCAGTGGGCAAGCGCTTCGAGCGTGAAGTCTTCGCGCGCGAGGTGCATCGAGGCGCCGGCCCTGTCGACGTACCGGCCGCTGGAAAATGAAGACGGGCGGCCCGCGGCGTCGCGGATGTGATAGACCATCACTTCGCTGCCGTCGTCGAGTTGGAGGCTGAACCAGTCCCATCCTTTCTGGTTGTCGGTCGTGCGCCACGTGCCGAACTCGCGATCCATCCACGCCTCGCCCGCAAACGCCTCCGTCGCGCCGTGCCACGTGATGCGCCCCTCGGCGGCCATCCGCGCGTAAGAGAAATAGCGCGAAGCCTCGCCCGCGTCCTTCAAGCTGACGCCAGCGTTCTCGTGGCCGTTGAGGACGGCGGGTTTCAAAGGTTTGAGCGCGGCTTCGAAGATGAGGTCTTGGCCGAGCGTGGCGCGCAGCAGGTGTCGCCGGTCACTGCCGCCGCCGTCGCCCGCTCCGCGCACGGACCAGTTGCCGAGTTTCAGGCGGTAGCGCTCCGGGCTGATGTGCGCGGGCGGGTCGAAGGGGTTGTTGGCGCTCTTGCGGTGCTCATAGCGAAAGCGGCCGCGCGACTCGTCAGTGATCGCGAAGTGCGCGAGATAGAGCGGGTTGGCGAGGAGGCGCAACGGCACGACGCCGAAGCGGTCGAGGTCCGTGCGCCGCTTGAAGAACACTAACTCGAAGCCGAAGCGTCGGCCCCGTTCGGTTCGCAAGTGGCCTGTGTAATACCACCACTCGGTCTGCGCTTCGGCGTGCGCGTAGAGGTCGCGCGGCAAACGGACGCCCTCGTGCTCGGTGCCGTCGCGCAGGGTCGAAGCTTTGCCGACTAACACGTCGGCGAGGCCGTCGAGCAGTTCGGCGGCGGCGGTTTCCAGCGGCTCGATGATGTTCGCGCTCATGTCTCCCCTCGAAGGTATGAAGTATCAGAAACAATTCAGAAGTGATGGGTGATAAGTGCCGAGCAGGAACAAGTCTGCCTTACAGCCCTTAGTCACCGGTCTCTACTCACCCTTTACTCCCGTCAACTGTCACCGTTCACCTGTCACTTCTGATTTTATAGCCGGAGGGCGTGGCGAAAGTGTGGCCGTGACGCGAAATCATATCCGCTCGATGCCCTCGCGCGGCTCGACGAGCAGCGTGCGGAAGCTCGACATACGGACCAGTCCGGGCGCGGCCCCTTTGGGCTTCTGGATGAACTTGCGCGGCGTGTAGTTGACGGCGACTTTAGCGTCGCGCTTGGCGTGGCTGTGTAGGGCGGCGAGTTGCGCGGCCTCGATGACGGTGCGGTGCGGTACTTCGGCGTCGCGGCGGTGGTTGCGAACGAGGACGTGCGAGCCGGGGTAGTCGGCGGCGTGGAGCCACAGGTCGTGTGAGCGCGCGACGCGGAAGGTCAGTTGATCGTTGTCGCGTGCGCCGCGCCCGACCAGTATTTCGTAGCCGTCCGACGAGCGGTAACGCCGCGCCCCGGTCGTGCCCTCACGCGCGGCCTTCGCCTGCTCACGTTTCGATCCGGCCGCCGTTCCGCCGCCTACTTTCCGCGTTGGCTTAAGGCGCGCGGCCAGCTCTTCGAGCGCCGTCTGGTCCCAGCGCTCCACCACCGCTTCCAGTTCCGCGAGGTGTGGTTCGAGATCGCTCAACTCGCGTTGCAGTTCAGCGAGGCGGACTTCGATCTCCTGCGCGGCGCGCTTGGCCTTGGTGTAGCGCGCGAAGCGGCGCACGGCCTCTTCCTGCAAAGTCGAGTGCTCGTCAACTTCGATTTCGACAAGCGGCGTCCCTTCCGCGAAGTAGTCGGTCAGACGCACCCTCGCTCCTTCGCGCGTGGCGGTCGAGAGGTTGGCGAGCAGC
>JBOGOY010000959.1:0-2069 GCA_050748185.1 Pyrinomonadaceae bacterium | reverse complement strand
GTCGAACGCGACGACGCCGTGTTGATGTTCTATCGCACTATCGTCGCCTTCGATCACGTGCGCCAGCAAATCGAGATCATTTCTACGGTCTTCACCGACGAAGCGCGGGGCGAGCGAGAGCGACTGCGGCAGATGTACGAAGTGGCGGTCGCGGAGACAGAAAGCGTCGAGCAGTTGTTGATGTCGGGCGCGCCCGTTGAAGCGTCTGGTGGGCGCGCGGCGAAGCGGGAGAACGCACAGTCCGAGGTGCGGTCGAATTGGTCCCGCGAAGGGTTCGAGCGAGCGGTCAAGGACATCAAGGAGCACATCGCGGCGGGCGACTGTTATCAGGCGGTGCTGTCGCAGAAGTTCAAGACCCGTGTGACGGCCGCGCCGCTTGAAATCTACCGTGCGCTGCGGGCGACAAACCCTTCGCCGTACATGTACTTTCTCCAACTCGGTGAAGAGTCGGTGGTCGGCGCGTCGCCCGAGATGCTGGTGCGTTGTCGCGGGCGGGCGCTCGAGTACCGGCCGATCGCCGGCACGCGGCGGCGCGGCGCGGACGAGGCGGAAGACGCGCGCCTCGCCGCCGAGATGGCGGCCGACGAGAAAGAAGTCGCAGAGCATCTGATGTTGGTCGATCTGGGCCGCAACGATCTGGGGCGTGTCGCCGAGTTCGGCTCGGTCTTGGTCAAAGAGTTAATGACCGTCGAACGCTATTCGCACGTGCAGCACCTCGTCACGGGCCTCGCCGCCACTTTGCGCGACGGGGCGGATTGTTTTGACGCGCTGGCCGCTTGCTTCCCCGCGGGGACGGTGACGGGCGCGCCGAAAGTGCGCGCGATGCAGATCATCCGCGGGCTCGAACCGGAGCCACGCGGCGTGTACGCTGGGTCGGTGCTGTACCTCGACTATGCGGGCAACCTCGATTCGTGCATCGCCATCCGGACGATGTGGTTGCGTGGGGACCAAGCAGAGGTGCAGGCGGGCGCGGGCATCGTGGCCGACTCCGTGCCGGCCGCCGAGTATGAAGAGACGCGCAACAAGGCCCATGCGCTGCTGCGGGCCATCGAGTTGGCGGAGCGCGGGTTGTAAACGACGCATCTGGTTTGTTGGTAACCCTATGAACTTTTCAAGTAACCGCAGAGGCGCGGAGATGACGCGGAGGGACGCGGAGAAAAACGCTCAACGCTCCGTCCCTCCTCTGCGTCATCTCCGCGCCTCCGCGGTGATCTTCACGTGCGTTGTGCTCATTCTGGCTTTCGGTGGTGGCGGCTGTGCCAGTCGTGGCAACCGCAACGTCAGCCCCGAGACGGCGCGCCGCGAGTTGGCGCTGCGTGGCATTCCGTTCAAGGAGAAGCAGTTTGTCGAGCGCGCCGCGGACGGCGACCTGTGGGCGGTGCGTCTGTTCTTCGCCGCGAAGATGAGCCCCGAAGTGCAGGACGAGCGCGGCCTGACGCCACTGCACGCCGCGCTCACTTACGGGAAGACCAAAGCCTTCGATGCGTTGCTCGCGGGCGGCGCAAACGTCAACGGGCCGGACAAGACGGGACGGACGCCACTGATGCGCGCAATTGTCGAAGATAGGAAAGATTTTTTCGAGACGCTCGTCGAACGCGGCGCAGACGTGAACGCGCAGGACGGTCAGGGGCACACCGCGCTGATGCTTTCGGCGCGCCACCGCGATACGGCCTATTTCGAGCGGCTGCTGGAACGTGGCGCGCAGGTCAACGCGACGGATAGGGAAGGCGGCACCGCGCTCATCTGGTCTGCCTTTCAGAGCCGCCTGCCCTTGACGCGGGCTTTGCTCTCGAAGGGCGCGGACGTGAACGCATTCAACCAGTATGGCGGCACCGCCCTGATGATGGCTGCCGCCAACGGCAACGCCGAGATCGTGCAGGCACTGCTCGACGCCGGGGCCACAGCGAGCCTCAAAGACGCCAAAGGCAACACCGCCAGCCGCTGGGCCACACTCGCCAAGCACCCGGACGTGGCGGAATTGATTGCGAAGGAGGAAGTGGAGAAGTAGCCAGTAGTCAGTAGTCAGTAGCCAGTAGGAAAGGCGTCCTGCCGGCTACTGGCTACTGACT
>JBOGOY010000958.1:0-2070 GCA_050748185.1 Pyrinomonadaceae bacterium | reverse complement strand
TTAGTGTGGCGGCCGGCAACCGGCAGCGCTCGTTCGTCTTTTCCTTCACCGAGCCTTACGTCCGCAACCGGCAGATCACGGCCGGCTTCTCCGTCTTCACGCAGTCGCTCAAATTCTTCGGCGAGGGCACGTTCCTTTCGCAGAATCTGGCCGCGCAGCAGGGATTGGCCGGCTCACAGATCGACTTTCTGAATACGGGCGACGAGAACCTGTTCACGCAGGTCTCGACCGGCGGCAGCCTCTTCCTCACCGCGCCGCTCGCGGAGTTTTACCGCAAGCGCCCGTTCACGCTCTCGACGCGCCTCGGCCTGACCTACTCGTTCTCGCGCACCAGCGTCAAAGACCCCGAAATCAACGCCGACCCGAACAACCCGAACTTCATCCCGGTCATTTACGAGCAGCCGAACATCATCACCAGCCGCATCACGCCGACCGCCGTCTACGACACGCGCGACCTGCGTGGCGTGGATGCCGTGCGCGGCCGGCAGGTGACTTTACAGTTGGCGTTCGCGGGCCTCGGCGGCGACGTGAGGACCATCCAGCCGAGCCTGTCCTTCCAGCAGTTCATCCCCGTCCGCCGCAAGCGCGCGACGATCCCCGAAGTGTTCGGCTTCCGCCTCCTCCTGGGCCACGTCGGCAGCTTCGCGACGACGGAAAAAGTGCGGCAGGCGCAGCAGAGTTCGCTCTCATTCATCGGCGGCGTCCCCGTCTTCGAGCGCTTCTTCCTCGGCGACGAGTTCACCATCCGCGGCTACAACGTGCGCTCGATCAGCCCGATCGTGCCGCTCGAACTATTCGTCACGTCGCAAAACGTCGTCGTCGCGGCCAACCCGACGGGCACGCCGGTGCCGATTGAAGGCTTGCAGCAGTTCGCGTCGCTCGGCACGTTCACGGGTCCGAACGGCCCCAACCCGCGCGTGCTCTCGACCGGCTTCCAGCCGATCGGGGCCGACACTCAGCTTCTCGGAAACTTCGAGTACCGGGTGCCGATCTTCGGCCCGGTCAGCGCCGCGGCTTTTGCCGACATCGGCTCGGCCTTCAACATCCGCAAGGGGAGCGACCAAATCTTCTCGACCACGTTCAACGACGACCAGCCGTTCCTGCAGCGGCTCGGCTCGCTGAGCAGTCTGAGCGCGCTGGCCTTGCAGGCCAACCCGAACCTCGCCTTTAATGTGGCTGTCGTCGGAAACTCTTTGCAACTCGGGCTGGTCGGGCGCGACAACCGCGTCGTGACGGCTGAGGAACTGGCTAACGGGCGGGCGATTTCGCCGGTCGATCCGAACACCAACCTGCCGTTCGGCTTTTATCAGGTGTATCTGCGCGGGCAGGCCCAGACCAACACGGCGGTGCGGTTGTCGCGCGCTGCTTTCAATAAGATCGGCGATATCCGTTCGAGCCTCGGCGTCGAGTTCCGCGTGCAATTGCCGGTCGTCAACGTGCCGTTTCGTTTGATTTACGCTTATAATCCAAACGCCCGGACGGGACTGAGCGACGAGGTGCCGCTGGTGTTTAACGAGAAAAGAAGCGTGTTTCGCTTTAGCATCGGGCGGACTTTTTAACCGTCAACAGTTAAACTATCGGCGTGGCGCACGCATCTAACTGGCCGCCAACTAGGTCCGTCACCCTTTTCACTGTAAGGAGCAGTACGAGAAAGATAATGAAAGCAATCCGTTTAATGAGCGCCGCCATCGTGTTTGCGGCCCTGACCGCCGCCCTCCCGACGCTTCAGGCGCAGACGCGCCCGGCGGGTCAACCTGCCGCTACCACCCGCCCGGCGGCCCCGGCCACGACCGGCGCGCCGGCCACCGCTTCCGTCCCGACACCGACCGGCAAGGTTGCGATCATTGATTCGCGAGCCTTCACCGACGAGAAGGAAGGCATTAATCGCGTCGTCAACGCCGTCAAGAGCGTTTACACGCAGTTCCAGCCGATGCGGACCGAACTCGAAAACCTGAGCAAGCAATACGAAGCGCTCGTCAAGCAGATTCAGGATCAGCAAAAAGCCCCAACCGATCCCCGCGCTCTTCAGCAGAACGTTGATCGGGCCGAGCAAATGAAGAAAGACATCGA
>JBOGOY010000957.1:0-2072 GCA_050748185.1 Pyrinomonadaceae bacterium | reverse complement strand
TGTGGTAGAACTACACACCGCTTTGCCGACCGCTGCTTGCTGACGACTTTTCATGTTTCGCAAAATCCTGATCGCCAACCGCGGCGAGATCGCCGTGCGCGTGATGCGCGCCTGCCGCGAATTGGACATTAAGACCGTCGCCGTCTATTCAGAGGCGGACGCGGCGGCGTTGCATGTGCGCTTTGCCGACGAGGCGTACCTGATTGGTCCCCCGCCCTCGGCCGACAGTTATTTGCGCGCGGACAAGATCATCGAGGTCGCCCTTAGTTCCGGCGCGGAGGCGATGCATCCCGGTTACGGGTTCCTCGCCGAGAACGCCGGCTTCGCGCGCGCCGTCGCCGACGCCGGATTAACTTTGATTGGTCCCCCGCCCGAGGCGATGGAGTTGATGGGGTCGAAGACGAGCGCGCGGCGCGCAGCCATCGCCGCCGGCGCGCCGGTCGTGCCGGGGACCACCGAACCGCTTGCCTCGGCGGAAGAGGCGCGCGCCACCGCCGCGCGCTTCGGTTATCCCGTGATGCTCAAGGCGGCGGCGGGTGGCGGCGGCAAGGGGATGCGTTTCGTCGCCGGCGATGCCGAGATCGCGGCGGCCTTCGAGGCCTCGCAGTCGGAGGCGCTCTCGGCCTTCGGCGATGCGTCCGTGTATTTGGAGAAAGCGGTCGAGCGACCGCGTCATATCGAGATTCAGGTCTTCGCGGACGGCCACGGCAACGTGCTACACCTCGGCGAGCGCGAGTGCTCGATCCAGCGCCGCCACCAGAAAGTGATCGAAGAATGCCCGTCGCCGATCAACGACCCGGATTTGCGCGCGCGGATGGGCGAGGCGGCCGTTCGCGTCGCCCGCGCGGCCGGGTACGTCGGCGCCGGCACGATCGAGTTCCTCGTCTCCGACGTGACACGCGAGTTCTACTTTCTCGAAATGAATACGCGCCTTCAGGTCGAGCACCCCGTCACCGAAATGGTGACGGGCATCGACCTTGTGCGCGAGCAGATCATGGTCGCCGCCGGCCAGCCACTTTCGTTTACGCAGGACGATGTGCGGTTTGACGGCCACGCGGTCGAGTGTCGCGTCTATGCCGAAGACCCTGACAACAACTTCATGCCGTCGCCGGGGCGCATCACGTCCTTGCGGCTGCCCGCCGGCCCACACGTGCGCGACGATGGCGGCGTCTATCCGGGCGCGGAAGTTTCAATCTACTACGACCCGATGATCTCGAAGCTCGCCACGTGGGGCCGCACGCGCGCCGAGGCCATCGAGCGGATGCGCCGCGCGCTGGCGGAGTATGCGGTCGGCGGCATCAAGACGACGCTCCCTTTCTTCCGCGAGATCATGCGCGACGAAGAATTTCTGGCGGGGCGACTCGACACCAGCTTCATCGCGCGCTTCAACGAGCGCCGCGAGGCCGCGCGCCGTGCGCCGGCAGATGAGGTGAACGAAGAAGAACAACGACAGCGCGACATGGCGATCGTCGCCGCCGCGCTCGCCCGTAGCTCACAGTCGCAGATGCCATCCGCGCCCGCGCAGTCACCGCCGAGCCAATGGCGCACCGCCGGCCGCCTCGCGCAGCACCACGCGCGCGATCTGTTCTGAATAACTTCTCAATCATCTCATGACGCGGCACATCTCAATCGAGGGCTACAGCCCCAGTGAAATACTTGAGTTCCCTGACAAGCAGATTGATGCCTTTGTGTTTTGCGAAGGCCCTCTGGTTTTCCGTGCCGGCACGGCGATAATTCTTGGCGAGTTTCGGGTGACGGAGCACAAGCTGATTGTAGAGTTGGCGCAAATTGACGGCGGAGGTGAGGGCATATTGCCTGCGCTTTGGGCCTTAGCTGAACGCATCGCCGCAAGAAAAGATTTAGCTCAAGTCGAATGGATAGTTCATGCAGTCAACTGCGCGAAGCCGAACTTAAAACTGCGCCGACTGCTCATACGTAAAGGGTTCGTCATCGCCAACGTACCTCATGTCGGTGAGGCATATTGCCTTCTTCATCCGGTAAGTAAGTCGTCTCTGAAAGATAATGAAACTCACGGCAGAGATTAACGGGCAAGAACTGTCGCTCAATATTGA
>JBOGOY010000956.1:0-2076 GCA_050748185.1 Pyrinomonadaceae bacterium | reverse complement strand
GTGCTGACGAAGACGCTAATGTTGACGAAGTAGACGAGGCAGCCGACGGGTTCGTCCGCGTCGGGCGGATCGAGTTGGCGCAACTCGTAGGTAAAGCGGTGGCGGCGGAAGATGCGTTTCAGCGCGGCCTGCGTCGAGCTGGTGTTGCGCGTCTTCACCGTCAACGACATCGCGCGGTTGATCTTGATGACTTCGTAGTATTCGAGCGCCCACAGTAGCGGCAGCACGAAGGCCGCGAGGATGAGCGCCAACTCCCAACGCCCGACGCCGGTCGCCAGCCCGAGGGCGAGACTGATCAACAGCACGGTCGTCTCTTTGGGATCGCGGATGTTGGTGCGGAAGCGGACGAGCGACGCGGCGGCGAAGATGCCGAAGGCGCGCGCCGCGCTGTCGCCGACGATCATCATCAGGCTTGAGGCCACCACGGCGAGCAGGATTTGCGTCTGCGCGACGTAAGGGTTGCGCTGCAACAGCGGCATATCCTTGCGCGGGCGGAAGGCGAGCACGGTCGCCAGCAGGGCCGCGAGCGCGAGCCGCACGAAGACGCGCGGCACCGTCACGGACAAGCTCTCTGGCGGCGCGCCCGGCACACCTCCGTTGGCCGAAGGCTCTGTGCCGAACAAAGTCTCCAGCACGGAGTCGCCTTCTCCGCCGGCCGGGGTTGGCGATGCCGGCGGCACCGCGGCGGCGGCGCGTCCCGCCTCGGCCGCCGGCGTCGCTTGGATTTGGGGCGCGCGCGAATCGCCGCCGGCCTGTCTCGACACGTAAAGCGCGACCGCGCCGAAGCCCACCACGGCGGCAAGCACGGGGATCAAGTAAGTCAGCAGTTTGCGCCGCTGCGCTCTCTTCAAGTTGTCAGTTTCCTGAGTCATAAGAAGCCGAAAGTTTACCGACTGGAGTAGGGTGAATATTGATAGCCACGCAGAACCCGGAGGTTTACAAACGTGTGGCGCGAAGGGCCGGTGTCAGTGTCGGCCCCCTCGCGCCCTGCGTTCCCTTCGCGACAGTTCTCAAGGGCGGGCCGTCTCTCCGGCGAGGCCCGACAATTCGTTGATGCGCGCCCGGACGGCCAGCGTCAGCAGGCGCACTTCCGCCGGCGTGTAGTTGGCCGCGCGGAAGGCGTCGTTCAACTGCTGATCGCTCAAGCGTGCGAGGTAGCCGCCGATCCAGCGTGCCTGTTCAACCGTGATCTCCTCGAACAGTTCCGGCATCTTGCCGCCGTAGCTGAAATCCACATAGCCCTCTTTGACGCCCTCGATGAACTTCGCATCGGCGAAGTCTTCCGGCTTGTTGCGGCTACGAGTCAGTTGCCAGAACAGGCCGCCCGCCTTGCCAAAGGTCGCGCCGAGGTCGCTGATGGCGTAACGCAACTGGCCCCCGCCTTCGGGCGCGTAGATGATGACGTTGTTCTCGTCCTTAATGTCCCAGTTGTTCAACAGCACCATCACCACCTTGAGACCCTGCAACTCGCGCGTCCCCATAAACGGGTTATCTTCCCACGCCCACTCGTCGAACCTTTTCACGTCCTTCGACCGGGCCTCGAAGCGGACGTTCTCGAACGTTCCCTTGCCCCTGATGTTCACGCTCGGAGCAAGGTAAGTGACTTCAGGAAAGTAGCCGGCGGCCCACAACAGCCGCGTCGCCGCCGTCTCCGACTGCGCCTCTTTGCCGATCTTGGCTACCCACTCGCGTCCCGACGCATCGCGCACTCGGTACTTGGTTGTGAATCCGCCTTTCTGATCCTTGATGAAAGTGACCCTTCTGAGGTCAGGGCGCATCGCCCGCCCGCCCGGCCCCCAGAACAGATCGCGCGATTCGAGATCGCTCGGCTCCTGCCACAGCACCGGCGTGCCCTTCGGCAGTGGCTTCTTCACTTCGGACTTCTTCTGCTTCCCCAGCGCCTGAGACGACGCGCCGAGGATGATGACGAACACGAGCGCAACGAGGTCACGCCCAATTCTTCGCGGAGACATGTCTACTTCCTCCCTCATTGTTATTCAACCAAACCGATTATTCACCGCCGCCGACCGGACTCTCGCCCACGGCGTTTTTGCCTTCGTCCACGCAGCAGTAGCT
>JBOGOY010000955.1:0-2081 GCA_050748185.1 Pyrinomonadaceae bacterium | reverse complement strand
AATCGGAACTGTAATTACTAAAATTGAACCTCGATGACGCCGTCGGTGTACCCCTGCCCGCCGGCGACCCCGAAGACGCGGCGGATCAGCAACCCGTCTTCATTAACGAAGTAGTGGATCATCTGAACCCGTTTCAGCGTGGTGGGCTGCGCGCCGCTGCGTGTGATCGCATTGATCGTGCCGGTGCCCGGCTGGTTGAGGCCGTAAGCGTCTGTGGGACCGAAGATTGCATTCCGCGTACTGCCGCTGCCGGTGATGGCGGTGAGCGTGCCGAAGGTCGCCCCCTCCGATGAGGTGAGACAGTAAATAGCGCCGACTGACATGCGGAGAGCCTCGGACGCTTTGATCCTGAATATGTCGCCCGTAGTGCTGATCGTGATCGAACTGGGCGAGACGAAGGGGAATGTCTCATCGACCGACAGGATGGTGATGCGATCCGTACCGGGTCGGACCTCGACCGCCGGATCGGAGCCGAGGACGGGCGTGCCCTCCGCCGCCTCATCGTCCGACGTGATCAGTCCGAGCAGCGCGATGTTTGAGTTGTCCGGGTCGGTGACCGGGTCGCCGGCCAGATAGTCCGTGGCAAAGTTGACGCGCACCGGGATATTGCTGATGGCGCGGAAGCCGTCTCCGGCGACGACGAGGTCGCGGTTGATGTACTCCTGCGCGGTGCGTACGCTTTGTTGGGCCTGCGACATTTCGTAAGCGGTCGTGCTGGTCTTCACCGAACTGGCCATCAGGGAGAAGACCGCCGCCGAAAGGGTAATCATGATGCCGAGGACGAGCAGGAGTTCGACGAGCGAAAAGCCTGCCTGCGGGCCGCGGCGTCGGGCGTGTGAGTTCATCGGTGATCCTCCGATCAGTTTGCGGCGCGCCTCAGTTGACAAAGCTGCTGCGGGCGTCGTTGTTCAGGTAGCTCACGCCGCTCAGGGTGTGCTCGCCGCCGGCCGCCGGGTAACTGAGCGTGACTTCAATCCTCTTCAGGTTGGCGCTCAGCGGTGTGATCACGATCCGGCGGGTGTAGCCGCTGTGGGCGAGGGCCGGGTTCTCGAAGTCGTCGCTGGTGCCGAAGGTGTTGTCGCGCCCGGCGTCCACGAGATCGTCGCCCGTCCCGTAGATGCCGTCAGGGCCGGGATTCTTCGAGACGGTGAGAGCCTGCGTCGGGAAGCCGCCGAACTCGCGCGACGCGCCGGTGTTGTCCACTTCTCCCACGTTGGCGATCTGGTTGAAAGAGAGTTGCTTAGTGTTGCGGAGCATCTCCATCTGTTCGAGCACGGAGACGATCAGGAGTTTTGTGTTGGTCACGCCGCGGCCTCGGTTCGTGACCATCAGCCCGTAACTGATGACTGAGGCGACGCCCACGAGTCCGACGAACAGCACCACCATGGCCACTGCCATCTCCAGCAGGGTGAAGCCCGCCTCCCGCTGCCGCCGCGCGGCCCTATTCGACGTACTTGTTGCCACTGTGAACATACCTCCATGTTTTGACTCTACCGGCCGCGCCGAGGACGGAAATCGCGCCCGCCAGCGACTGCGGGTCTTGGCGGTTGTAGAGCATGAGCGCGCGGTTGACGGGGTTGTTGGCGGCATCGCGAACCGAGCCGTCAGGCTGAAAGGTGATGTTGAGCCTGCCGCCCGACAGCGCCGTTAAATTAGCGGTGTCGTCCAGTGCCTCGGCGGCAACGCCTTGCGGTCGGCCGTAAACGATGTCTTCGGCGCGCATCCCTCCGCCGATGAGCGACACGACGCGGTCCTGCCGGCTGCCGGCGGTGTTAGGATAGCCCGCCCCGCCAAGAACCCCCGTGCCGGGGGTTTCGTGATCGATCACGACGATCTGTTTGTTCGTGTCGTCGTACTGGAACGTGAACGCCTGCCGCTGCGACATCGCCTGCTGGCGCGTATAGCGCAGCAAGGTGGCGACCTCGTTCTGGACCCCGGTGAAGCGGAACTGCCTGCGGGCCGCTCCGAGTTGCGGGATGGCGACCACGCTGATGACCGCGACGATCGCGACGACGATTAGTAGTTCCGCCGACGAGACGCCGCGCTCTCTCTGCCGCGACGTTGGCTTTTCTTTTCGGATC
>JBOGOY010000954.1:0-2082 GCA_050748185.1 Pyrinomonadaceae bacterium | reverse complement strand
GTATTTGATCGAAGCCCTGAAAGGGCGATATTAGCCGGTATCGCGCCCTTTCAGGGCTACAAGACCGTCTTGTGCTTTTGCCCAGCGCGGTGCGCCGGGCTATTGAATCGCGCCCCTACGGGGCTGAGTATCATATTTCTCAAATAGCCTCTGAATGGCGGGCGCTAAAGCTATAAAACTTCCAGAACTATTTCGTGCGACTCGGCCCGCGTGTACCAGTAGGCCCAAGCGATCAGCACGCCCTGCAACGGCAGCCGAAGCCAGAGCGCGAGCGGACTGATCGTTGGGTAGAGTTCCGGGTGCATCGCCATGTGAAGGTTCGCCGGAAAGACGGCGATGAGCAGCGCGATGAGCCCCCAGCCGGCGAAGGCGGCGTAGCGTCGGAAGAGCAACAGCGCCCCCAAAATGATCTCGGCGATGCCGCTTAAGAGGACGAGCGCCGGATGCCACGGCAGGTAGGGCGGCATGATGCGGAGGTAGAACTCCGGGTTAACGAAATGGTTCACGCCCGCCAGTATGAACAGCCCGCCGAAGAGGTATCGCGTCCAACGCTTCACACGCGCCATCTCCGCCCTCCCGCGAACACCGAATGATGAACGCGGATTAAATCAAATGATTTTCTGATCCGCGTCGATCCGCGTTCATCCGCGGCTTCTCCTCTTCGTTCCTGATTGAGCCTTAAGCCTTCCAACTGGCCCACGCCAGACACGCCCACCCCGCGAGGAACGCCAGCCCGCCGAGCGGCGTGATGGCCCCGAGCCAGCGCAGCCCGGTCAGGCTGAGCACATAGAGGCTGCCGGAGAAGAGCAGCGTGCCGATCACGAAGAACCAACCGCTCGCCGTGACCAGAGACCCCGGCCACTTATCTTGCGCCCACGCCGCCGCGACGAGGGCGAATGCGTGATACATCTGATAGCGCACGCCCACTTCAAAGACGGCCAGCATCTCCGCGCTAAGGCGGTCCTTCAAGGCGTGTGCGCCGAACGCGCCCGCCGCCACGCCGATCAGTGCCGAGATGGCCCCGACGGAAAAAAAGACTCGACCCATGTGATAGATAACCTCTCTTTCTAACTTGGCAGCGAATTGCTGTTGCCCGCCCTGCGTGGCTGACTTCCTCTACGCCCGATCACTCGGGGTCTTAAAGTACGAGAGGGCGAACAGCGCGCCCCAGACGAGGTCGATCAACCCCAAGCCGAGCACTGCCGCCGGGACGCGCTGCTGTAAATAGAGAACAATCCCGGCCATCCCGAAGCTCGCCTTCTCCAAAATGGCGGGCAACATCATCGCCCGGTAACGCGCCGGATCGCGTGACAAGATCACAAAGAGAACCTGCCACGCCACGGCCACGCCGACGAAGCCGTAATAGTATTCCGGGTGGTTGATCGGCGGCGGGAAGTCGATGCCGTTTTTCTGCTCCAGAAAATATTGCGGGAGCAGTACGAGCAACCCGTAGATGCCGGCGAGCAAAAACGTGCGCTTCGCAAATTTCATCTTTGTTCCTTAGCTACAAATTGCCACCCCCATCAGCTTAGGTGAAGCGCGCGTAATTCCGCCGCGTAGTGGCTAAGTTCACTCCGCCGCTCCGCGGAGATTGGGGCCCAGTCTTCACCTGATGCGCGGATTATACATCTGCCGCCTGACCACTCGCGCTGCGTCGCGTCAGGACCAACCCGACGCTGAGAAGGATGCACGCGCCGCCTAGCAGCGTCCGCTCGGTTAGCTCTTCCCCGAGCACCATTGCGCCCAGCAGCACGGCGAGCAGCGGTTCCACCAGCGCCATCAACAACACCTTCGTCGCGTCCATGCGCTTCAGCAGCCAGTAGTTCAGCCAGAACGCCGCGACCGAGCCGACCAGCGCGAGGTAGAGCACAGAGGCCGCCGCCGTGCCTGTCCAGCGGAACGCGAAGGGATTGCCTTCCGTCGCCAAGCCGACGACCGACAGAGGGACCAAGCCGCAGAGCATCTGCCCCGTCGTCAGCACGGTCGGGTCCAAGTGACTGCCGTAGGCTTTGACCAGCACGTAAGTCAGGGCGACGCAGAGCGCGCCGGCGACGACCGCCCCGGAACCGAGCAGCGCCAACC
>JBOGOY010000953.1:0-2083 GCA_050748185.1 Pyrinomonadaceae bacterium | reverse complement strand
ACTCGGCCCCGACGCATAAGCGCGCGGCGCGGCGGCGTCAATTCATGGCTGCCGTTGTTACGGCTGCCGCTGTTTCGCCTTGAGCCGCTTCTCCACGCGCTGATCGAGTTTGGCGTTAAGGAACAAGGCGATAGCGAGGCAGCCGCCGAGCATCAGGATGGCTAAGATTGACATGGGCGGAATTTAAACGCTGGCGGCAGCGCTGGGCAAGCCGCCGGGCGCTGACAACAACTCGGCTAAGCCGGCTGTCCGTTCTGCCGGCGGCGACGAAACGCCGCCGCGCCGGCCAAGCCGGCACCGAGTAGGAGCAGGGTGGTAGGTTCCGGCGTGGCGACCGGCGTGACCGTGAACTGACGCTGCGTGAAGCCGCCTACGTCGGTCAACGTCAGAAATCCGAGTCCGCTGAAGTTAACCGTGAACAGCGGGTTGATGCTGAAGAACATGTCGTCCATCGTCGCGTAAGCCGTGAGGCCGCCGGTCAGAAGCGAGTTGTTGAAAGTTAAAGAGCCCCCGAAAAAGCTCGATGTCACCCCGGCGTAGGTCACGCTGGGGAAACCGATGCTCTGGGTGACACTGTTCAGGCCGATGTTCGTAGTCGCGCCCGGGGGTAACTCGCCGGTGTAGTTGAGGGCAAAGTCGGCGCCGAAGAGATTCACCGTGCCGACGCCGGCGAGCGTCGAGGCGCTGCCGCCCGTGAGCGTCACGCTGTCCGCATGGGCGGCGGGCGCGAACAGGCAGACGGCCAACAGGGCAAGCGCAGGAATCAAACTGGTGCGTTTGAGCATAAAGGTAATTGAATTTACTTTTCCTAATGCCAGTCTGGGGAAGGGAATATCGGGGGAGTGGTCTTATTGGTTCCGTTGTCGCACGCTGGGGGTGCCTTAAATTTGAGGCTGGCTTCGGCCAACGTCCCGAAGAAGATACCAATAATCCGCGTCCAGTTCCAGTTAAAAAGTCGGGCAACCGGGTCAGGCCAAAAGTCGTGAACGGCGCAACATCATGCGCCACGCCGGCGGGTCGCCTCTCGTGTTTGACAGTGTCTCGGCGCGCAAGCCATATTAGATTGACGCTTCCCTTTGGTCGGGGGCGAAAAGAAAGGTTCGTGACTGCCCGGCGCCGCCTCGGCCTGCGCTTTGTACGAGCATCCAGCACACGCCTCAATAATTCCAGAGCAAACAAAGGAATCGCCTAAGAAATTATCCGTATGAAACAGGTTCTCCGTAAAGGCCTCAAAGATATTGTCGTCGGCGAGGTGCCGGACCCGGTGGCGCCGCCGCACCACGTCTTAATCAAGCCACTCTATTCGCTGATCAGTAGCGGCACCGAGACGGCCGACATCCATCAGGATGGCGTCGTCAAAGAGGTGGCCGAAAACCCTTCGCACCTGCGTAAAGTCTGGGAGGTGGTGAAGCAGCAGGGGCCGCTCCGCACGGCGGTCGAGGTGCGGGCCAAGTTCAGTGAATACGCGGCGCTCGGCTACTCGGGCGCAGGCGTGGTCGTCGATAAGCACCCGACCGTGACCGATCTGGAGATCGGCGATCGCGTCGCTTACGGCGGCGAAGGCACGGGGCACGGCGAGACAATCGTCGCGGGCCGGAACCTCGTGGTCAAAGTTCCCGACGAGGTGCCATTCGAGCACGCTTGCTTTACAACGCTCGGCAGCATCGCGATGAACTCCGTGCGGATCGCCGACATCGGTCTGGGCGACACCGTCGCGGTCATTGGGCTGGGATTGGTCGGGCAACTGGTCGCGCAACTGGTCCGAGCGCAGGGCGGCCGCGTGTTTGCGATCGACATCAAGCCGGAGCGGATCGAACTGGCCCGCAAACTCGGCGCGGATCACGCGCTGCACGGTGGTTCGGGGACGCCGCAGGAAGTCAACGCCCTGACGGAAGGGCGCGGGGTTGATTGCGTCATCGTGGCCGCCGCGTCGAAGTCGGCCGCGCCGGTGCAACAAGCGATCAAGTTGTGCCGCGACCGCGGGCGCGTGGTCATCGTCGGCGCGATGCCGCTCGATCTGCCGCGCGACGAAATGTACATCAAAGAGTTGCAACTGCTGATGTCGCGCGCCTACGGCCCCGGC
>JBOGOY010000952.1:0-2084 GCA_050748185.1 Pyrinomonadaceae bacterium | reverse complement strand
CTTCCGCATCGACCATCTGGCCGTGTCGCACGATCCCCAACTGCATCCGCGTCCCGAGCCTGCCAGAGCGTTTGTTGGGACGTTGTTCAAGCACGATCTTGTGCGCCCCGGCGTCAAGCGTGAGCGTCGCGAGTCCCGCGAGCGCGTTGGATGCGTCCCAACTGTCGAGGATGAGTTTGTCATCAACATACAGGCGGTAGAAACCGCCGTCCTCTCCCGTTGACGAAGCGAAGACTTCATACTGACCCGCCGCTTGCGTGACGTAATAACCCGTCCAGCGCGACGAGAGAGTCTGCTCTGGAAACGAGCGCGCCTGCCTGCCGAAGTTGATGTGCGGCTCTGTGCGCGTCACCGCCGGAGTTCCCTGCAACTCCATGTTGGTGAAATATTCGGCGCGCAGTCCCAGCTGCCCGCCCGTCGCGGCGGTCGTGAACTGAGTCGCAGCCGCCATCTCGCCGGGCGACTGGAGGCCGCGCGCGTAATATACTGATGCCAACCCGTCGAGATGATTGCTCAAGCCCTCCAATAAACTGACCGCCGCGAAGGGCTCCGTCCTCCCGCTGCCCCCGCCCAGAGGAACAGCCGGGTAGGCGTTCGCGCCGATGACGGCGACCGACTTGATCTTGCCTTTGTCGAGCGGTAAAAGCCCCCCTTCGTTCTTCAAGAGCACCGTGCCTTCGCGGGCGGCTTCGAGAGCGGCGCGGCGACCCCGCAGGTTGTAACGCGGGATCGACAGATCGGTCTGCTCGCGGTCGAGCCAGCCGAACCGCGCCGCCGTGCGCAGTATGCGGCGCACCTTGTCGTCAACGGTCGCGACAGAGACTTTGCCCGTTGCGATGGCCGGCAGAAGCGTCTCGCGATTCATGAACGCGCCGGAAGGCATCTCGAGGTCGAGCCCGCCATTAGCCGCGCCGAGGCCGTCATAAGTCGCGTTCCAGTCGGACATCATGATGCCGTCAAAACCCCATTCACGCTTCGTCACGTCCGTGTTGAGATAACCGTGCTGCGACATGTGAATGCCGTTGACGAGGTTGTAAGAGTTCATCACGGCGCCGACGCGCGCCTCGCGGACGGCGGCCTCGAAGGCGGGCAGGTAAATTTCCCGCATCGCCCGTTCGTCGATGATGGAATCCGTCCGGTGGCGGTCGAACTCGGAGTTGTTGCCCATCAGGTGTTTGACCGTCGCGGCGACGCCCTGCGACTGCACGCCCCGGATGTAGCCGACCGCGATGCGCGAAGCGAGGTAGGGGTCTTCGCCGTAGTACTCGAAGTTTCGCCCGTTCAACGGCGCGCGGTAGATGTTCACGCCGGGGCCGAGCAGGAAGTGGACGCCTTTGGCGCGCGCGTCGCGCCCGAGTTCCACCCCGACGCGCTCGACGAGCGCAGGGTTCCATGTCGCGGCCAGCGTGATCCCGCCGGGCATGGCCGTCGCGGGGCCGAAGTTGCGCACGCCCGCCGGGCCGTCCGCCATCTTCAGACGGGGAAGCCCAAGCCGCTCGACGCCGCGGATGAAGAAATCGTTGACGCCGCCGATGAGGTCTATTTTCTCCTCGATCGTCATCCGGCCGAGGAGCGACTCGACGCGCCGCTCTATCTCGGGCGCAGGGTCGGGCGCGGGCGACTGCGCCGCCGGAGTGGCAATCAGCAGAGACAAGGCGACGACCGCCGCGCAAATTTTTCTCATGAGATCACCTTCCGTCTGCTATAGATATTTTTTCGCTTCGTTGACGGATTTCCGGTTCCGCCTCCGCCACTTTGCGCTCTCGACAATAGCCGGGGCGATACGTCAACGCGCATCCCGGACAGGCGGGCAACCTTAAACGAGGGCTCCGAATTTTAATTACTCTTGATTCTATCGGGAGAGTTGGTGCGATGGACTATTCGGTGTTGGAACAACTCTGCGAGACGGCCGACAGTCTCTTCGAGCGGGGATATGCACACGGCTCGACCGGCAACATCTCGGTCCGCCTCGGCGAGGAGGTCTGGATCACGCCGACCGGCCACCGGCTCGGCGGCCTCGTGCCCGCGCGTCTCGCTCGCGTCGATCTGCGCGGGCAACTACTCAACGAAAACCGCCCGTCGAC
>JBOGOY010000951.1:0-2101 GCA_050748185.1 Pyrinomonadaceae bacterium | reverse complement strand
GCTCGGACTCGGGCAGGTCGCCCGCTTGGTAGCCGAGGTAAGCGAAGCACTCCTGCCGGTGCAGCGGCACGGGGTAGTAAATCTTCGTGCCGACGCCGTGCCGCTTGAGGTGCTCCATCAAGGCGTCGCGATGGCGTGGGACGCGGACGATGTACTGGTGAAAGATATGTTGGGCGTTGCCGCGGACGAAAGGCGTTATTAACTCGAACTCCACAGCGGCGGCGGCGAACAGGTGCGCGTAATTTTCAGCCCGCTCGCGTCGCGCGTGGGACCAGTCGTCGAGATGCGGCAGCTTGACGCGCAGGATGGCGGCCTGCACAGAGTCGAGCCGACTGTTGATGCCGACCTCTCGATGGAGGTATTCGGTCGCGCCGCCGTGGACGCGCAACTGTCGCAGACGTTCGGCGAGCGCATCGTCATTTGTCGTCAACATCCCACCGTCGCCCGCGCCGCCCAAGTTCTTCGTCGGGTAAAAGCTGAAGCAGCCGATGTGTCCCATCGTCCCGGCCTGCCGGCCGCCATCAGTCGCGCCGATGGCTTGCGCCGCGTCCTCGATGACGAGCAGGTTGCGGCGGGCGGCGATCTCTGAAATCGGCCCCATCTCCGCGCACTGGCCGTAGAGGTGGACGGGCATGATGGCGCGCGTCCGCGCGGTGATGACGGCCTCGATCCGCGCCGGGTCGATATTGTACGTCCGCGGTTCGATGTCTACGAAGACGGGGCGCGCGCCCAATCTAGCGATCGCGCTGCCGGTGGCGAAGAACGTGAAGGGCGTCGTGATCACTTCGTCGCCCGCCTTCACGTCGAGCGCCATCAAGGCCAGCAACAGCGCGTCAGACCCGGAAGCGCATCCGACCGCGTGCCGGGCCGTGGTGAAACGCGCGATCTCTTCTTCGAGCAGGCGCACTTCGGGGCCGAGGACGAACTGCTGCGAGTCGAGGACGCGATCGACGGCCGCGCGCAACTCTTCGCGCAGCGCGGCGTGCTGGGTTTTCAGATCGAGTAAGGGAACATTCATTACAGTGGCTGAGACATTCTGTGTGTTTATTCAAGCTCGAAGTCAAAATTGATGGAAGACTCAACGTAACGATACCTAGCCGGCGCTTTCCGAGCGAAACCGAAGTTGGGCTTGAATTTCCACTGCGACGCGGCTTCACTGGCCGCCTGCCGCAGCAACTGCGGTCCTTGAAGAACGCAAGCCCTTATCACGTTGCCTTTGCGATCAACCAAAATCCGCACTTTCACACTGCCTTGCACATGACTGCGCTTGGCGATGGCGGGATATTCAGGCTGAACCTTCTTTAGCGCACCTGCGTGTAACGCATGGTCTATTCTAAACGGCTTCAAGGTAGTGAAATCGCAACGAGCCTCTCGCCTGCTGCGTCGAGATTCTGAATCCGGCGGGATAACTTGACCACCTGACTTCACTACTAAGATTAGGAGGAAAAGGAGGCTTGTTGTTAATGAAAACAGCTTCACTCTCGTAAACCTTTCGCAACATACTTTCCAACCTTTCACAGTTCAACTAACCGCCCGCCCTGATTGATCGACTCCTGCGCCGCCTCCAATAAACGCACGACGCGCAGGCCGGCGGCGGCGTCGGTGAGCGGGCGGCGCTTGTGTCGGATGGCGTCGAGGAATTCGGCGGCGACGTGCTTGAGGGCTTCGGTCGAATCGAGTTTCGGCACCCACACGTCGCCGGTGCGGTAGCTGACGAGCGTGCGGTAGGCGTCCTCCTTGTCGGTATCGGTCTCGATGCGGTTGGTGGTCACGCCTTTGTCGTAGACGCGCACCTTCTCGGTCGGCTCGATGTCGTCATAGACGATCATCTTTTTGCTTCCCGCGATCAGCGTGCGGCGAATCTTGACGGGCGAGAGCCAGTTGAAGTGAAAGTGCGCGATGAAGTCGTCGGCGAAACGCAGCATCAGGTAGGCGATGTTCTCGATACCCGGCTCGATGTGGCAACTGCCGGTCGCGGTCAGCGCGACGGGTTCGCGCCCGACGAGGAAGTCCATGATCGACAGATCGTGCGGGGCCAAATCCCAGACGACGTTGATGTCGCGCTGGAAGAGGCCGAGGTTGATCCTCACGGAGTCGAAGT
>JBOGOY010000950.1:0-2109 GCA_050748185.1 Pyrinomonadaceae bacterium | reverse complement strand
GTGCTCGCCCAAGACTCTGGCGTAAACCTCGTTGACGGCTCCCCACAGGCCGATGTCCGAAATGTAGATCGTCATCTTCAACACGCGGCCGAGGTCACTGCCGGCGGCTTTCAGAATCGCGCCGACGTTTTCGAGCGCCTGCTCGGTCTGCTCTTCAATCGAGCCGAGTTTTTTCTCGCCCGTCCGCGGCTCGATGGCGAGTTGTCCCGCGACGTAAACGACGCCCCGGTGGACGGTCGCCTGCGAGTAATGCCCGGCCGGCGCGGGCGCGTCGGGCGTCTGTATCTTTGTAATTTCCGTCACGTCTAATACTCCTTCACTCGGCGGGGAAGTGGGGAAAGGGGAAGCGGCGAAATGGAGGCATAATGGAGGCATACTTTCATTCCTCCGTTTCGCCCCTTTCGCCGCTTCCCCTTTTTTATTCCGTCAGCTTGCGATCGAGGCTGAGGGCACGGACGGCCGTTTCGAGTTGGCCTTGCAGTTGCGCCTGCTCGACGGCGACCGTCTGTTTCTCTTTGGTGAGAGACTCGATGCGCGTCTCCTGCTGATCGGCCTTGGCGACGTAGCGCGCGATGAGTTGTTTGGCTTCGGCCGTGCCGTTGAGCGCGGTGATGTTCTCACGCAGGCGTTCCTGATCCTTGCCGATCTCTTCGACCTCTTCATCGATCGACTCGGAGCGGGAGTTGAGCGAGGCGACGCGCTGCTTGAGGGCAATGATGCGTTGCAACTCGGCCCGAACTTTGTCGTCGATGTAGCCGCGCACCACGAAGAAGTTGAGTTGGTCGGGCGTCACATCGGAGAGCGCGTAGGTGTCCGTCTGCGGCTGGCGCTCGACGACCGTCAGTTCCTTCTTTTCGTGCGGAGCCAGTTCGATGCGAAAGCGGTAGTAGCGTGCGCTCTTGCCCTCGGGCTTCGGCGCGTCCGGCGACATCTCCCACCCCTGTCGGACAGGGTGCTCGACGTAAACGACGCGCGGCTTGTCGGTCTGATTCGACAGCAGGTAGGTCTTCTTGTCTTCCATGTGAGAGTGGGCGTAGAAGACGCCGCCCGAGACGCGCACCAGCGAGGCGGGGGCGCGGTTAGCCTCTTGTCGGACGTTGACCAGCGTGCCGAGGTCGAGCGCGAAAGAGATGAGCCGCTTCTCCTGCGGCTTGAGTCGTTCCAGCAGCGCCTCGCCGGCATAGGCGTTGCCGTCGATGACGGTCAGCGCGCCGTCTTCGAGCGTCAGCGCCGAAGTGTTCTTCAAGAGCATCCCGCTCATCGGGCGGTCGCGCCGCACGCCCTCATTGTAGATCGAGACGCGCGCGCCCTCCATCCGCGTTTGCAGGATCGGGATCAGGGCGGAGCGATCGCGCTTGACGGTGACGGGCTGCGAAATCTGGTACTCGAAGAGGTCGCCGATTTCCTCGCCCTCGGCGGCAGCCGCGACGCCCGAGTTGCCGCCTGTGATCGCCTCGCTCAGAGAGGGCGCGTCGGCCGCTGCCGTTACCGCCCTACCGTCCAGAGTCAGGTTGTTCACACTGTTCTGTTGGAGTTGTAAGTCCTGCCGCTGATCGCCTCGGTTGCGGCGTCCGAGGAAACCGGCGGCCGGCGGCGGCGGGGGCATCGCCGCCCCTCTGGCCTGCGAGGGCAGGTTTACGACTTGGTCTGCGTCAATGCCGCCGACTTCACCCGCTTCGTGCACCTGCGGGTTGAGCCTGAGATCGCCGGGCATCGGGACGACGGGGCGGTAGCGGTAGAAAGGTTTCTGGATCGGCTGGATGAAAGAGATCGGCGTGCCGGAGATGAGCGACAATTGCACGTCGTCCCAGTCTTCGTCGCTGACGTTGTCCACGATGGCCCAGCCTTGAAAGAAAGGTTGTCCGGCTTGATCCAACACGACACGGTAAGTGGTTTTCCAGATCGGTGCGGCGATGATGTAGCTGACGACCATCTCGCGCGCGCTCGTGCCGTCCGAGGTGACGGTGATGGTCTTGGCGTCGCGGCGGCGGGCCGAGGCGGTCGCGCTCGCAAACTCCTTGATGTCGCGGCGCGCGCCTTCGTCCACCAATTTGACGGCGCGCAACTGGTCCAGATCGAAGCTCGACAGCTCGCCGCTCTCCGTAGCGA
>JBOGOY010000949.1:0-2113 GCA_050748185.1 Pyrinomonadaceae bacterium | reverse complement strand
CCTTTACTCTCAATGTCATTCCGCCCATCTCCGGCCAGTTGCGGCTGGCGCGACTGAAGAGCGTCGTTGCTCGCGGCGGGTGTCGGCGTCCCTTCCGGCTGTTCGGTCTGCTGTGGGGTCGGCGTCAGATTCGTCGGATTGTTGATGGTCCCGCCGCCTCCCTCGCCCTGTGATGAGTTGGTCCCCTGCGCGATTGTTTCCTTTGACGGTACGCCGTTGTTGCGGCCGAGGTATTTCATCAGCACGACGGTCGAACCGATGCTGAGGACGACGAGCGCCGCCGTCATCGCGAAACTGAAGCGTGGGGCGGACACGAGCGCCGCGAGCCAAGTCCCAATTCGTCCGAGCGAGAGGAACCCACCATCAGAAGCCCGCTCTTCCGTCCTGATTCGCGCCGCAAGGCCGCCCCACATCGCCGGCGTCACCTCCACCTCGCGCTCGTAGCGCAGGTACATCTCGCGCTCGCTTTGCAGCTCGGCAAGAATGCCAGCGCAACCCGCGCAGGCAAAGAGGTGCGCCTCCAGCCTCCCGACGGTCGCCGTTTCCAGTTCGCCGTCGAGGTGTTCTTCGAGTAAAACTTCGTACTGCTCGCAATTCATTGGCTGACTCCCAGATAAGGCCGAATCCGGCGGCGCATCTCATGGCGGGCGCGGTGCAGATCGGTCTTGACTTTCGGAATCGAGAATCCGGTGATCTCGGCAATCTCCTCATAGCTGCGCTGCTGAAAGATCTTCAGAGTGAAGACCGCCCGCTTGTCTTCGTCGAGCGCCCCGAGGGCGCGGCGGACGACTTCGTTTAATTCCTTGTCGAGCAAGGCTCCGGCCGGCGTGGGCCGCTCGTCCTGTAGCTCGCGCACCGTATCGTCGTTGAGGTCGAGCTTGTGCCCACGTCCGAGCGTCGAGCGCAACGACTCGCGCGCGACGTTCTTGGCGATGCTGAAGAGCCACGTCGAAAACTTCGATTCGTCGCGCAGCGCGCCCAGATGCCGGTAGGCGCGCCAGAAGGCTTCCTGCGTCAACTCTTCGGCCAACGCGCGCTCGTTCACCATGTCGTAGATGAAGTTGAGAATCGGGCGCGACCACCGCTCGAAGAGCAGGCGGAAGGCGTCTTCGTCGCCGGCCCGCGCGCGCGCGATCAGGTTCTCCGCACTATTCATCGAGGACTGGGCTTTCAGCGCGACCGGCTGTAAGGCTCCACTCATACTCGTCTCAATTGCCAACCGTCTCAGCATGTCACTTGGTAAGTGACGGGCCGGGACGAAAGGTTGCAGAAAAAATTTACGCCCGCCGTCCCTGTGTGGCCGGCGGGCGGATTTTAATTATTTCCGTGCGGGTTGGCTAAGGCGGCTAAAGGCGTTCGGCCGAATCAGGAAGGCGCATCCTCGCCCTGAGGTTTCTCGTCAAAGGCGGACATCAGCCGCCCGGCGAAATCGGTCGTCTGCCACTCGTGCCAGAGCGTGAGGGCGTCGCTGTAATGTTCGGCGCGCTCGACGGCAAAGCGCGCGAGCAGCCAGACCAGCGCGGCGCGCAGCGACTCGTCGCCGGGCGCGGACTTGCCGGCCCGCCCGTGGAGTTTCGCCAGCCTCTCCCCAAGTTCTTCGATCCACACGTCTAAATCATGCAACTCGCCGAGTGATTTTTGCAGCCCTTCAATCTCCAGCGCGAACGGTTGGAGCGCATCGCCCCGGCACGAAGCGAAGAGTTCGACGGCGTAGCGCGCACGCTTGGCGCGGATTCGCGTCCGGTGGATCTCTTCGATCGCCTGCGGGCGAAACAGGCTGTCAGCCGTGTCCGCCAACTCCTCGAATCTCGCCCCGACCATCTCGCGCCCGGCCTCGATAAAAGTCAGTTCACTGACGAACTCGGGCCGCGCGGGCCGACTGGAATCATCTTCCTTATCCCCCTCGACAAGCCCGATGGCGCGGGCAATCTTCGCGCCGAGTTTGTCCGATAGTTTCCGCAGCCTCTCGTCGCGTAAGGCCTTTTCTAATTTGAGGCGCGCCCCGGCCCTCTGTTGCTCGCGCCCTTCGATCAACTGCCTGACGCCGGCGGCGACGTTTTCCTCGGCCTCTTCGGCGAGCTTTTCGAGTCGTTTGATCGCCACGTCCTGATCG
>JBOGOY010000948.1:0-2115 GCA_050748185.1 Pyrinomonadaceae bacterium | reverse complement strand
AGCGTCAATGAGTCTGCGAGAGCAGACGGCGGACTGTAGCCCCATGCGAAGCGAGAGCGGAGCTTGGGGACTCGCGCGCACACCTTCGCGAGCCTGCGTGAGCAGGCGACAGACGCGCTCGCGTGAGCCAAGAAGTCTGTCGTCTGCTGACGCAGACTCCACTCTTCTTTTCTGCCTGTGCCCCAGACTGCGCTGCTGCGCTCCGTCAGGGGCTGTGGTCTGTCGCCTGCTGTCGCAGGCTGGTTGAGTGGCTCCAATAAAGTTACGGCAGCATCACCTGAGAAAGTAATAAGGATGGTCACTGGCTCGGCCATTGCTTCATTTCTCCTCGCAGGCTCGCGCCTAGATCATGCCGCGTGCAGCACCGGCACAGGTGTCAAATTGGAACTGACGAGATTGGGACAGAGAAGAGAGGTCATCCACGAAACCACACGAAGCTAAACACACGCGCATTCGCGGCCTTTTTTCCGTGCTGCTTCGTGTGATTTCGTGGATCATTTTCTGTCGTGTCCCAATCTCGTCAGGAATGATTTAGCGCGCCCAAGCGGTTAAACCACCGTCAACGATCATTGAATGCCCTGTCACATATGAAGCGGCATCTGAACACAGCCAGACGACTGCTTCGGCGGCTTCTTCGGGACGCCCGATGCGCCGCAGTGGGATCATTTGCGCGAGTTGTCCTTCGACCGCCGCGGCTGTTTCCGGATCACCTCCCCCGGCGCGCTCAAACACGCGCTCTAACATCGGAGTGTGAAATCCGCCCGCGACCAAAGCATTGACGCGAATCCCCTGCGGCGCGTACTCCTGCGCGGCGGATTTCGTGAGGGCCAGCACGCCCGCTTTGGTCGCCGCATACAACGCGCCCTGTGCGACGCCGCCCAATCCATTGACCGAAGAGGTGTTCACCAAGACGCCGCCCGCCGGCAGTTGTTGCAGCATGTGCCGAATTTGCTGTCTCATGCAGAGCCACACACTTTTCAAGTTGATGCTGATCGTCGTGTCGAAATCATGCTCGGTGAAGTCGGCTAACAACTTCATCGCGCCTTCCGTCGCAGCGTTATTGAACGCGCAGTCGAGCCGGCCATAAGCATCAATGGTTCTCGCCAATAATTGCTCTACCTCGACGGGCTGCGACACATCTGCGCGGATAAAAATGACCTGTCCACCCGCGACCTCAATTTCATGGGCGGCCTCTTCACCACGTTCGACCCCGCGCGCGGCAATGACGACCTTCGCTCCGGCACTGGCAAAAGCGCGCGCAGTAGCCCGCCCGATGCCTGAATTACCGCCGGTAATCAGCGCAACTTTTCCTTCAAGTGTGGTCATGTGGAGTCTCCGGTTCGACGGCCTGACAAACTACCCGACGCAGTTCAGTGAGCTTGGCTGCTGGCGCGAAGAAATTTCAAGGACGCTCGACATAGACGGTTCCGTTCTTCATCACGAACTTCACCCGTTCCACGGCGCTGAAATCCGCCAACGGGTCTCCGTCCACGGCGATGATGTCGGCGAAAGCGCCGGCCTTGATGATTCCTAATCGCTGCTCTCCAAACAGGCGGGCGGCGTTGATGGTGGCGCTCTGGAGAATCCGCGCCGGTTCCATCCCCGCGTCACGATAGACGAACAAAACCCGCTTAGCGGCTTCGCCTTGCGGCACGCCGAGATCGAGATAGTTATCCGAACCCGCGACGATGGTAACGCCGGCTTTGATGGCGCGTTGCAGCCGTTCGGATCGTTGTTTGAGCGCGGCTGAAAGTTCCGGCTCCGTCGGCGGACGATTCGGGCGCGCAATGGCATACAGCCGTTTCAGATTCACGCTATCCAAATAGGTCGGAACCAGCGCGACGCCGCGCTCTTTCATCAACTTGAGCGTCGCATCCGTCGCTTGGTAGCCGTGCTCGATAGAGTCAACGCCGGCTTCCACGGCGCGCGAGATGGCGAGGTCGCTGGTGGCGTGAGCAGCCACTTTGACACCCAGCAGGCGGGCCTCGGCGACGATGGCGCGCATCTCTTCCAGCGAGAGCAGCGCCGGGTTCGGAGAGGCATTCGAGTAAATCTTGATGACGTTTGCGCCGTAGGTCACATTCTCCCGCACGGCGAGGCGTGCGTCTTCCGCTC
>JBOGOY010000947.1:0-2118 GCA_050748185.1 Pyrinomonadaceae bacterium | reverse complement strand
TTCCGACGTCAGGCGGCGAAGCCGCAAACCTCCTTTGCTTTGTATAGAACCGAATGGCTGCGCTCTCAACCCTCGCGCCTTCAGTTCAAAGGACTGCCCAAGCCAGTGAAACATGCGTCGGTAAGTTCTAAGCGTGACTCAATGAGCCGTTCGCCGCTAAGCAAAAGAAATAACCTGAAGTTCTCCACCTACGCGCTCCTCGTCTGCGCGCTGCTCGCGCTCATCTGCGCGGGCGATCTGGTCACGCCTCGCTCGCGCGCACAGCAACAACAAACACAGGCCACGCGCCCGCGCCGCACCGAGCCGGGGCCGAAAGGCAGCGCGTTCGTTCCGGCCCTCGCGCCATCGCCAACGCCCGCGCCGCCGGTAAAGTCGCCGACGCCACAGCCGTCAACGCCCGCCGAAGAGATCGAGCCCGACGAAGTGATCCGCGTCTCCACCTCCGAGGTGCTGTTGCCGGTGACGGTGCGCGACGCTGAAGGGCGGCTCGTCAAATCGCTCGGACGCGAAGACTTTCGCGTCTTCGAGAACGGGCGCGAGCAGCCTCTGAGTGGGTTGGAATTGCGGCAGGCTCCGGTGGACGTGGCGTTGATGATCGACTCTTCTTCGTCGGTCGCCGCCAGCTTCGAGGACTTCAGGCGCGCGGCCGAAGAGTTTGCCGGCGGGCTGGCGGCAGATGACAGAGTCTGCCTGTTGAAGTTTGACGACAAGGTCGAGTTGTTGCAGGACTGGACCAACAGCCGCCTGCAACTGCGCCGCGCGCTGCGCCGTCTGACGCCGGGGATGTTCACGCATTTCAACGATGCGCTCTACCTCGCCGCGCGCGAGCAGTTCAAAGGCCAGCAGCGCCGCCACGCCGTCGTCGTCCTCTCGGACGGCATCGACAGCGGGCGCGGCTTTGCCACCATCGAGAAGGCGCTCGCGGTGCTGCTCGAATCGGCTGCGACCGTCTATGTCATTGCCAACACCGAAATCCAGCGCGCCGCCAAGCGACAGGAACTTGATACCTTGCTGAACGGCCCGCCCTCGAACGTCCGCTTCAATGAACTCCGCATCGGCGATCTGCGCGAGGGCCTGCGCGTCCTCGACCTCAGCGAACGCAACCTCGAACAGTTGACGGCCGCCACCGGCGGCCGCCTCTACCGGCCGCAAAGCTTCGAGGGGCTCGGACAGGTTTACGCCGAAGTCGCCGAAGAACTGCGCTCGCAGTACGCGATCTACTACACGCCGCTCGACAAGGGGCGCGACGGCAAGTTTCGCCGCGTCGAAGTCCAGACCAACGCTCCCACCCACCGCATCGCCACCCGCATCGGCTATTTCGCCCCGCGTGGGTGATTGATAAAGTGATGAGTGCGGAATGACGAGTGATGAGTGAAAGACAAACTTGTTTTCATTCATCATTCATCATTCCGCACTCATCACTTAGCCTCTGGCACTTCAATTGTTTAGTTCTTCCATACAGAGTTAAAGCCGTACCGTATTCGTGCGAACACGGTGGTTAAAACATCAACGGGAGAACTAAAGATGGACGCCATTAAGCTGCTGAAACAGGATCACGACACCGTCGAGGAAATCTTCGAGAAGCTGGAGCCGACGACCGAGCGCGCCGTCAAGACGCGCCAAGAGTTGTTCGCAAATCTGAAGCAGGAACTCGACGTGCACGCGCACATCGAAGAATCGATCTTCTACCCGGTGCTCAAACAGGAGGCCGAGACGCGCGAGATCACGCTCGAAGGTTACGAAGAACATCACGTCATCAAGATGCTCCTGAGCGAGCTTGAGGCCGCGCCGGTTGACACCGAGCAATGGGCCGCAAAGCTCAAGGTGTTGCAGGAGAACGTCGAGCACCATGTCGAAGAGGAAGAGACGGACATGTTCAAAAGCGCCCGCGAAGTCCTCGACAAAGATCAATTAGACGACCTCGGCACGCGCATGGAAGAAGAGAAGGCGCGCGTCCTCGGCAACGCCGCTTCCGCCCGCGCGTAAAGGCGGAAGCAGTTGACGGTGGACAGTGGTCAATGATCGCTGATGTTATGCAGAAGCAGGTTGAAGAAGACGACTCAGCGAGTCCGCGTAAGCGGACGGCCAGAGTACAGCCCCGCGCGGAGCGAGAGCGGA
>JBOGOY010000946.1:0-2123 GCA_050748185.1 Pyrinomonadaceae bacterium | reverse complement strand
GGTCGGGGTCCAGAGCTTGTTTTTGACTTTGAACCTTGAACCTTGAACCTTGGACTCGGCGGTGTGAAGGCAGGTCAGTTTCCGCGCGGCCCGTCGGCGTCTTCGACCGGGCGCTCCCCGGCGGCGTCATCATCATCGAGCGTTTCTTCGTCGTCGTAGTCGTCCGCCGCTTGCGCCGGGTCGTCAAAGACGATCTGCACGCCGCGCGTCGAGGGCATACAACTGAGCACCTGCACGCGATCGACCTTCGTCCGCTCGGACGAAGCGTGCCAGAGCTTGACCCAGAAGGTGCGCGTCCGTGTGTGGATGGCGAAGGTCGAGCCGTCGCGCATCACGGGGACCAGTTCGGCGACGGTGCCCGCGCGCAAAGTCTCCAGCAGTTCCGGCACGAACGGCTTCATCTGATCGAACTGCACGACGGCCGCCGACTCATCGACCTCGGCCGGCGGCAACTCGACGGGCTCGTCCGCTTCGAGTTGGAGCCGCACGTCCGTCTTCTGCGTTTGCGTTTTCAGTTTACGAATAGCCATGGCTTCGCAGAGGTCAGAGGTTGGATGTTAGCGCAGACAGCGAACAACTCTTACTCATATCAGCATCTGACATCTAATATCTGACATCCAGCCTCTCTTTCAAATGCTCCTTCAGTTCCGACACTTTGACGCGGGTCTGTTCCCACGTGTCGCGGTCGCGCACGGTGACGGCTTCGTCTTCGAGCGATTGGTGATCGACGGTGACGCAGAAAGGCGTGCCGATCTCGTCTTGGCGCGCGTAAAGCTTGCCGATGCCGCCGGTGTCGTCATAGACGGCGCGCAACGCGGGTTGCAGTTGCCGCTTAACGTCCTTTGCCATCTGAACGATCTCCGGCTTGTTTTTGGCGAGCGGCAAGACCGCCACTTTGATCGGGGCCAGCGCCGGGTGCAGCTTGAGCACCACGCGCTTTTCGCCCTTGTCGGTCGTGCGCTCGGTGTAGGCGTCCATTAAGAACGAAAGCACCGAGCGATTGACGCCAGCCGCCGGCTCGATGACGTAAGGGTAATAGCGCTCTTTGGCCGCCTCGTCGAAGTACGACAGGTCTTCGGTTGAGTCGGAATTGATCCGCTTCCCTTCTTGGTCTGCCGGTTTGTTCGAGTGCGCCTTGAGATCGAAGTCAGTGCGATTAGCGATCCCCATCAATTCGTCCCACTGCCGCTCTTCATCCTCGCGCTCGGGGAAAAAGCGATAGAGCAAATCAACGGTGCGCTTAGCGTAGTGCGCCAGTTCCTCTTTCGGTTGTTCGAAGAGGCGGAGATTGTCACGGCTGAGTCCGAGCGAGGTGTACCAATCGAGGAAGAAGTCGATCCACTCTTGGTGAACTCGCTCGTCCTCGCCGGGGCGGACAAAGTATTCCATCTCCATCTGCTCGAACTCGCGCGTGCGGAAGATGAAGTTGCCGGGCGTCACTTCGTTGCGGAACGACTTACCGATCTGCGCGATCCCGAACGGGACTTTGCGCCGCAGCGCCTGCTGGACCAATTGGAAATTGACGAAAATGCCCTGCGCCGTTTCAGGCCGCAAGTAAGCAAGCGCCGCTGGATCGCTTTCATCCGCGACTGCGCCGAGCGTGGTGCGGAACATCAAGTTAAAAGGGCGCGGCTCAGTCCACTTCGACTTTCCACAATTTGGACATTTGGCTAAATCAGTCTTCATCAAGATGTACGTAAAGTTAAACTCTGGTAGCAGAGCGCTCTCCGGAGAGAGAGATTGACGATATTCTTCGGCAAGCTTATCCGCCCTGAACCGGCTCTTACACTCGCGGCAATCAACCAGTGGATCGCTGAACGTGTCTTCGTGCCCGGAATACTTCCAGACCAGCCGGTTCAGGATGATCGATGAGTCTAATCCCTCGATGTCGTCGCGCTCATAGACCATCGCGCGCCACCACGCCTGCTTGACGTTGTTGCACAACTCGACGCCGAGCGGGCCGTAGTCCCACGCGCTTCCCAAACCGCCGTAAATCTCCGACGAGGGGAAGACGAAGCCGCGCCGCTTCGCGAGGCTGACGATGGTTTCGATGTTCGGTGCTGACACAATGACCTCTTGGTAAACGGTGAATGGTAAATGGTAAATGCTGGGCAGTGCGGGGG
>JBOGOY010000945.1:0-2124 GCA_050748185.1 Pyrinomonadaceae bacterium | reverse complement strand
GCGCTGGCGGAGGCTCTCGACGATGGTTTACAATCTAAACCGGGCTCGCGGCAACGAGAGCCCGGCCCAAATTTACCTCAAATAGTCGTCGGCCGTCCCGGCCGAAATTCTTCACCGAGCCGTACCGCGCACGCGCCGAAAGACATTACGCCAAGTTGGCAGCCGCGGAAACGAATTGAGCCCTCGGCACAACGCGCGCAGAAGCCGCCTCGGCGTGTGAGCAATCTCTTGCCACCGTTGGTATCTTCCGGCGGCTTGCCACCTGATGTGTGGAAGGGCTGTGACCCTTCCGTCAGGTCTCTTCTTCTGCTTGGGGCTATGCCCTTCGGAGGGGCGTAGCCCCAAGCAAACTTAACACTCTCGGGTGAGGCACAACCTCACCGCACATCAGACGGCCGCAGCCGCAAACAAATTGTTATCTCTGTAAGGGGTTTACTGGTGCAGCCAAGTATTAATGGCGCTCGCGAGATCGGAGTCGCCGACCGGCTTGGCGATGAAACCGTCCATCCCGGCGTTCAGACACCGCTCGCGATCTTCGCTCATGGCGCTGGCTGACACCCCGACGATCGGCGTGCGCCGGCCCGAGTCCGCCTCGCGGCGGCGGATTTCCGCCGTTGCCTGATACCCGTCCATGACCGGCATCTGGCAATCCATCAGCACCAGATCGTATTGCCGGACATCAAGCGCGTTGAGAGCTTCCGTGCCGTTAATGGCGACATCGACGTGCGGACCCAGCCGTTCAACCCCGCAACGCGCCACGATACGGTTGATCTCGTTATCGTCTACGACTAACACCCGACCTGCTACTGGATTGATGTGTGTCCGACGACTGCCATCACCGGACCGTCCTTCAACTTTCGCGCAGACGGCAGGGATCGTTCCGGCTGCCGCCACGACGGCTCGCTTCCCAAATTCAAGGGAGAACCAGAAGGTCGAGCCTTTCCCCGGAGTGCTCTCGACGCCGATCTCACCACCCATCAATTCGACGAGTTGTTTTGAGATGGCAAGGCCGAGGCCCGTCCCGCCATACTTGCGGGTCGTCGAGCCGTCCGCCTGCACGAATGGCTGAAAGAGTTTCGCCTGC
The DNA here is from genome assembly GCA_050748185.1 of Pyrinomonadaceae bacterium. Taxonomy (GTDB): domain Bacteria; phylum Acidobacteriota; class Blastocatellia; order Pyrinomonadales; family Pyrinomonadaceae; genus JACCRA01. The sequence goes on along the minus strand of JBOGOY010000945.1, from coordinate 1,040 downwards.
GCCTCCACGGGGATACCGACTCCGGTATCCGTGACGGCGAAGCGCAACCGCACGCATTCGTCAGTCTCACTCAACTTTCTGACTTTGACCGTCACTTCGCCGCCGTGTGTGAACTTGACGGCGTTGCCGACGAGGTTGGTCAACACCTGCCGCAGTCGGTGCGGATCGCCGCGTAACTCTTCGGGCACGCTGTCGTAGATTGTGTGCGCCAGTTCATTTCCGTTCGCCGCCGCGCGGGCGGACAGCATTTTGACTGTGCCGGCCACCACCTCCCGCAACGCGAACTTCGTCGTTTCGACCCGGAGCTTGCCGGCTTCGATCTTTGACAGGTCAAGGATGTCGTTGATGATCGTCAGCAGCGAGTCGGCGCTCTGCTTGACGAGGCTCGCAAACTCGCGCTGCTCGCTGTCGAGGCCCGTGGCCAGCAGCAGATCCGTCATGCCGATGACGCCGTTCATCGGGGTGCGAATCTCGTGCGACATATTGGCGAGAAACTCTGACTTGAGCCGCGCCGATTCGATTGCCGCGTCGCGCGCCCGCGCCACATCGTCCTCCATCCGCTTGCGCTCGGTCAGATCGTGCCAGACCACCAGCAGCACGGGCTTACCCTTGAGCGTCACCGGCGTGAGCGTCACCTCGACGGGGAAATCCGTGCCGTCCAGCTTACGGTGAATCCACTCGAAACGGTGGTAGCCGCGTTCGCGCGCCGTCTGGTCCATCTCGACGCACTTCTCCAGCGAGAGTCGGCCGTCGGGCTGAAACTCCGGTGAAAACTCGGCCGGGTGGAGCGACAGCAGGTGCGCTTTATTCTCGCACCCGAGCATTGCGATGGCGGCGTGGTTACAGTCGATGATGCCCGACTCGTCGAACAGCAGGTGCGCGTCGGACGAACACTCGAAGAGGACGCGGAATTTCTCTTCCGACGCGGCCCGCTCGGTGATGTCGATCGCCATTCCCGCGATCAATATTTCGCCCGCGGCGTCGGGGTAGGTGAACTTAAAGGTCAGCCACTGCCGCGCCACTCCGTCCGGCGTCGGCAC
>JBOGOY010000944.1:0-2125 GCA_050748185.1 Pyrinomonadaceae bacterium | reverse complement strand
GTGTCGAGGCAGCCGATCAAGTTCATCAAAGTTGACTTGCCGGAGCCGGAGGGGCCAATGATGGCGACGTACTCGCCGCGCTGCACATCAAGCGAGACGCCGCGCAGCGCGTGGAGTTCTTCCGATCCCATCTGGTAGGTCTTCCAGATGTCGCGCATCGAGATCAGGGCGGCGGGCACGGCGTCGTGCGCCAGCAGATCGCCGCGCTCGATCCGCTCTTCCAGCGGAACAATCGTGGCCGGCATCGTGGCTTCCATCAGTGTCGCGTCGCTCATAGTTGTAAGGCAGGAGCTAGGAGTTAGGATTCAGGAGCTAGAGATTCAGAGTCACAGACAACGATGCTTTGAACCCTAAATCCTAACTCCTAACTCCTACTTTCATTTGCTCTCGTCGGCGTTGGCGTTGGCCCCCTCGCCGGGCTTGCGCGTCTGCCGCTTGACGGTCGTGTCTTCCTTCAGGGTGCGGAGTACGCGGCTCGGCCCCGTGATGATTTCCATACCGGATTGCAGCCCGCTCGTGATCTCGATGTCGGACTCGCCGGTGATGCCGGTCTCGACCGCGACGAACTTCGGTTTCCTGCCCTCAAGAACATAGACGCCTTTGATGTCCTTCGGCTTCTCGCCGGAGGACATGGGTTGCGCCGGCTGGTTCCCGGCGGCGGGCGCGGGCGTCGGGGCGGGCTTTTCGACGATGGCCTGCAGCGGCACGGCGAGGACGTCCTTCTGAACCTTGGTGGTGATGTTGGCCGTCGCCGTCATGCCGGGCCGCAACGAGGTGCGGACTTCATCAGGCATTTTTTCGGCGAGCAGTTCGATGACGACCTTGAACTCCTTGGCCTCCTGCACGTTGACGCGGTTGGTGATGCCGCCGCCCGTCGTGTCGGACTTGCTGGTCGCGAGCGGGTTCTTCTGCGTCACGCGCCCCTCAAGTTCGCGCTCGCCGAGCGCGTCCACCTTGACCTTCACCGGTTGGCCCTCGGTGACCTCTTTGATCTCGGTCTCGTCCACATTGACCTCGATGTTAATTGTGGACATGTCGGCGATGGTCATCAGCGGCGTCGAAGAGAAGTTAGCGAGCGCGAACTGGCCTTCGCGCGCCGGGATGTCGGCGACGACGCCGGTCAGGGGCGAGAGTTGGGTGGACTTGGAACGCTGGCTGGCGTCACCGCGCAGGATGGCCTGTTGCTGGTTGACGCGTGCCTCGCTCGACTGGACGCTGGTGCGCGCCCGCTGCACGCCGATCTGAGCGTCGCGCAGGTTGACGCGCGCCTGATTGACGCGGGCCTTCGATTCTTCGACCGCGATCTTCTGCTGTTCAAGCTGGGCCTGCGCGGTTCGTAGGGCGACCTGCGCTTGGTCCAAGCGATCACGCGCCGCGTCGTACTCAGAGCGCGAAGCGACGCCCGTCTCGACCAGTTCGGTGGTGCGCTTCAGTTCGCGCTGCGCGGTGTTGAGATTGACGCGTTCGCGATCGACGTTGGTCTGCGAGGTGATGACGCCCTGCCGGCTTTGCGCGAGACCGGCCTCGGCGGCGAGGATGCCCTGCTGTTGCTGCGCGACGTTCGTCTCGGCCGAGGCGACCTGCGAGCGCGCGTTCTGCACGTCCGAGAAAGCGGCCTGCACGGCGGCGGTCTGCGCCTCCTGACCCGACTGAAGTTGCGTCGGGTCGAGACGGACGAGCGGCTGTCCCTGCGTCACCTGATCGCCGGCTTTGACGTAAATCTGCTCGATGCGCCCGGCCACCTCACTCGTCAGGTTGATGAATTTGACGGGGCGGACCTCGCCTGAAGCGGTGACGACCGAGCGCAGTTCGGGCCGCGTCTCGATCTTGACCACCTGCACTTCGGGCTCGTCCTTCCGGCCGGCGGCGATGCTGACGATGATGGCGACGGCCACCAGCGCCACGGCGGCGACCGCGATGGTAATCTTCTTCTTCCGGCTTAAAGCCATAATCCTTCGCTTTCCTTTAACAAGAGGGTGTCTAAAGCCAATCGGCTTGGTGAGCAATCAGCGCACGCATCCGGCGTCAAATTCTTCGGCCCTTCCGCCGCCCTTTAAGTCCGTGCCGCCAAACCTTCTACGACAAAAAGTTGGAAACAGTTTCATGAAGCGGGGAAATCGTAAAC
>JBOGOY010000943.1:0-2126 GCA_050748185.1 Pyrinomonadaceae bacterium | reverse complement strand
CGCGAGAGAAGCGCCCCGAATACTCGCTGATCAGTTGTTCGACGCGCTCGATGCGCGGCGACTTGATGATCATGCCGACGTGCGCGGGCTTGTTCATGCGCCAGACGATCTCAGGGTCGGTGTAGCCCGAAGTCTCTGGGCTCTCCTGCCGGGCGAGCGAGACGAGGAGGCCGGCATAGTCGGTACGCGCGGCCGGCAGTTGATAGTCTTGATTAACTTCGAGCTTGGCCCACTCGACCCACAGGTTGATGTTCGTGGCGGCTTCGATCAGTTCGGCGATGTAGGCGCCGCCGACGCGGGCCGAGGTTTCGAGAAAGTAGAATTTTCCGTCCTCCCGCCCCTTGATGAACTCGGTGTGCGAGACGCCGCGTCTGAGGCCCATCGTCGCGAGCACCTGCCGGTTCAACTCCTGCAACGCCTGTTCTTCGTCGGTTCCGCGCCGGATGGTCTGCGTAACGAAGACGCCGCCCCCGTGGGCCACGTCTAAGGGCGGTTGGCCGTAGCGGCTGGCGGCGGCGAACAGCACTTCACTCCCATCAACAATCGAGTCCACGTGATAGACGTTGCCGGGGACATAGCGCTCCAGCAGGTAGAACGATTGTTTGTCGCCGAGACTATCGAGCGCGGCCCAGAGTTCCTCTGCCGCGTTCACCTTTTTAATGCCGATGGCCGAGGCTTCGTGCCGAGGCTTTAAGACCCACGGCGCGGGGACGCGCTCGGTGAATCCGCGCAGATCGTAGTAGTTGAGCACGTGGACGAACTCGGGGACGGCGATGCCGGCCTCGCGCGCCTGCATCCGCATCGCCAGCTTGTCGCGAAAGTAGCGCGTCGTGGTCTCGCCCATGCCGGGCACGCGCAGGTGTTCGCGCAGCGCGGCGGCCGTTTCGAGATCGAAGTCGTCGAGCGGCACGATGCGATCGATGTGCTCGGTGCGCGCCACATAGCTCACGGCCTTGATCACGTCTTCGAGCTTCCAGCGTTTTTCTACGTCGGGCATCAGGAACACTTCGTCAATGCTCTCCAGCGGCCACGCCTCGCGGCCCACGCTCTGCGAGGTGAGGAGCAGCACGCGCGTCCCCAGACGCTTGCACTCGCGGATGAAGGTTTCGCCTTTGTGGAAACTGGCGAGGCACAGGACAGTGATGGGGTGCGGAGTGTCGGTCATGGATGTGGATGTTAACTCCTTTAGGAATTCCAGAACTCGTTGGTCACGATGCGCCGGGCCTCTTCGACGCTCAGATCGTCTTGGCCCAGCTTGTAGGCGACGGTGTCTTCATAGTTGCGTCGGCCGTCTCTGGTTCGCAGGCGGGCCTGCTCGGGCGTGAGTCCCGCCGCTTCCAAGCGCGCGGCTACCTCGGCGCGAAAGCAACGCGCCGCCAGCCAGTCGGCGACTTCCTCCGCGTCGTCAAAGCCGGCGGCGATCCATTCGGTGGCGACCTCTTCGGTCGGCCTGCCGCCCAGCGCATCCGCGCCGTGCGCGGCCAGCGTTTCGCCGATGGCTCGGCGCAACTCGCCCTGAGGTGTGTCGTTGTTGACTGGCATGACGTATGGAGCGCGCGGCGGACAACGTGCCGGGGCTGCTAATTTAATGCGCGGGCCCGCCTGTTGCCAAGTGAGAACGCGATGCCACGCGAGGAGCGAAGAAAGCGTCCTTCCTTTACGCCTCGTCTGGTAGTAGCATGAAAGCACGTTAGATTGCTTTCGATTCACTATCGGAGGGCGATAACAATGAAAATGAAGCTTCTACTCCTCTTCATTCTTTCTCTCTCAACCTTTGTGGGAGTGGCTCAAACTAACCAACAAACAAAAACTCCGGTACATATCCTCTATGGTGAGAGGACGCCGGATGAGAGACGGCGTGGCCCAATAATTTCTGGCATTTTGAATATGAAGATTGTATCGGAGGTGTTACCTACGTACTCACAGAAAGCGAAGGATAAGGATATTGAAGGTAGGGTTGAAGTCGAAGTGCTCGTTAACGAAGACGGTGAAGTTATATTTGCAAATCCCCTGTCGGGACCGGAGGGGTTATGGGCTGAGTCCGTCAGGGCAGCCGTAAGTGCTCGATTTACCCCTACCACCTTGTCGGGGGGGCCAGTGAAAATAACGGGCCGACTCATCTATGA
>JBOGOY010000942.1:0-2129 GCA_050748185.1 Pyrinomonadaceae bacterium | reverse complement strand
TGCTGGACCAGATGCTGTTGCAGGGCGAAGACAGCTTGCTGCATCAGGAGTTGGTCAAGAAGCGCGGGATGACGGATGCGGTCGGCGGCGGGATCAACCTGTTAGGGAACATGTACAACTACGAGGGGCCGATGCTCTGGATGGCTTCGCTCATCCACGACAGCGGCACGACGCCGGAGCAGATCGTCGGGGCGCTGGACGAAGTCGTCGGGCGGGTGCAGCAACAGCCCGTGACGCGCCAGATGATCGACCGCGCGCTACTGAAAGTGCGCTCAGACCTCTACGACACCATCGAATCGCCTGCCGGCGTGCTGGTCGGCTTCGGCCGCGCGGACCTGCTGGCGAGCTATGCGCTCTTTGACGACGATCCCACACGCATCAACACGATCGAGGCCGAATACCGCAAGCTGACACCCGCGATCATCCAGCGCACCGCGCGCGAATACCTGCGGCCCACGAACCGCACCGTGCTCGTCGTCGAGCCGAAACGGGTTGCGGAATGATGAACGATGAATAATGAATGATGAATAAGAAACAGGGTGCTTTTCATTCATCATTCATCATTCCGCATTCATCATTTTTTTTGCTTTCATGGAGATTAGTGAAATGAACTGGAAAAAGTTTTTCGCCGTCGCCTTGGCCCTAAGCATGTTCACCGGCGCAGGCGCTTTGCTGCCCGCCGCGGCGCAGCAGAGGCAGAGTCCGCCGCAGGGCGGAACCCCTAAGCCGTTCAACGTGCCGCAGCGCGAGACGTTCACGCTGCCGAACGGCCTGCGCGTCTCGCTGGTCCCCTACGGCACGGTGCCGAAGGTCTCAATCGCCGCCGTCCTGAGGACTGGCAACCTCAACGAGACGGCCGAGCAAGTGTGGCTCGCCGACATGACCGCCGAAATGCTCAAGGAGGGGACCACGACCCGCTCCGCCGAGCAGGTCGCCGCGACCGCCGCCTCGATGGGCGGCACACTCAACGCCTTCGTCACGCCCGACCAGACGACCGTCGGCATCGACGTGCTCGCCGAACAGGGCGCGAGTGCCGTCGCGCTCGTCGCCGACGTGTTGCAGCGCCCGCTGATGCCCGCCTCGGAAGTCGCACGGATGAAGACTAATTATCTGCGCCGCCTGACCGTTTCGCGCTCGCAGCCGGGGCCCCTTGCCACCGAGCGTTTTCACAAGCTGCTCTATCCGAACCACCCCTACGGCCGCATCTACCCGACCGAGGGGATGATTAACAGCTACGCCATCGACGACGTGAAAAAGTTCTACGCCGACAACTACGGCGCGGCGCGCACGCACGTCTATGTCGCCGGCAAGTTCAACGCCGGGCAGATGCGTCAGGCGATCACCGGCGCTTTCTCCGGTTGGACGCGCGGCGCGGAGCCCGTCAACAACATGCCGAAGCCCGTCTCGCAGCGCGTGATTCACCTGATCGATCGGCCCGGCGCGACGCAGAGCACCATCAACCTCGGTTTGCCGGTCGTCTCGCCCGGCCATCATGACTACATCCCGCTCGTCGTCACCAACGCGCTGCTCGGCGGCTCTTTCGCCTCGCGCATCACCTCGAACATCCGCGAGCAGAAAGGCTACACCTACTCGCCTTTCAGCCAGCTTTCGGTGCGCCACCGCGACGCCTACTGGATGCAGGTGGCCGACGTGACGACTAATGTGACCGGCCCCTCTTTGAAAGAGATCTTCTACGAGATCGACCGCCTTCAAAAAGAGCCGCCGACCGGGGAAGAGTTGCAGGGCATTCAGAACTACCTCGCGGGTGTCTTCGTCCTGCGTAACTCGACCCGGCAGGGCATCATCGGCCAGCTTTCATTCATCGACCTGCACCGCCTCGACGAGGCTTACGTCACCAACTACGTGCAGAACATCCTCGCCGTCATCCCGAAAGACGTGCAGCACATCGCGCGCGAGTATCTCAAGCCCGAGCGGATGACGATCGTCGTCGTCGGCGACCGTGAGAAGATCGCGCAGCAGGTCGGCGAGTTCGGCGAGGTGGTGAACTAAAAGGAGATTTGGAAAAGGACGTGAGGTCGTGTCAAGAGTTGTGGAAATATTTTTTAGCGCATCCTTGCTGATCGTCGCCTTTATCTCTCGCTAGGCTGCGGTATCAAGCTTCTGGGCGT
>JBOGOY010000941.1:0-2134 GCA_050748185.1 Pyrinomonadaceae bacterium | reverse complement strand
CGCATCCTGCGTTGAATCCGCAGGATGCGCTTTTTATAAGAACTCCGCAGGTAAGACTCGAACTTACAACCCTCCGGTTAACAGCCGGATGCTCTGCCATTGAGCTACTGCGGATTACAAACCTGCGTGGAGTTATGGAACTACTCGACGCGGGAGAATTTTATAGCAGAGGCCTCGCGGGAGCGTCAAGCGATGAGGGTGGGGGCTAACGTGGTTGTCGTTGGCTTGCGCGCGGGCGGGAAGTGCGCGATTATCTCGGCCGCATTCCTGCGCGGGTTATTGCCCAGCCAGCCCTGTTTTCGCTGCGCAAATCTTCCTTAAGAAAGGTCTGGAGATGAATCGTCGAATTACGTCTTGGTACAGTCACCGCCTCGGGATGGAAATGCCGCTCGTGGCCTACGGGCACGGCGGCTACCCACTGCTGTTGTTTCCGACGGCGGGAGCGGATTTTCTGGAGTACGAAAGGTTCCACCTGATCGGGGCGATCAGCCATCACATCAACGCGGGCCGCGTGCGCGTCTATTCGGTCAACAGCGTCAACCGCCACAGCCTGCTGAACAACAACGCCTCGCCCGCGTGGAAGGCTGAACTGCTGTCGCGCTACGACGGCTACGTGATGGAAGAGGTGCTGCCCCTCATCCGGCGGGACGTGGGCGACGGACACGCGCGGCCTCTGACGAGCGGCGCGAGCCTCGGCGCATACCTCTCGGCTAACACTTACTTCCGCCACCCAGACCACTTCCGCGGCACCATCGCGATGAGCGGCAGTTACGACGTCAAGGCCTACTTCGATGGCTACCATGACGACAACGTCTATTTCAACAACCCCATCTCGTACCTCTCGAACATGGGCGAGGGCTACCACCTCTCGCACCTGCGCCGCGCCGACGCCATCTTCATCCTCACGGGGCAGGGCGCGTATGAAGCGCCCGACCGCAGCCGCCAACTCTCCGGCGTCCTTCACTCCAAAGGCATCCCGCACAGGCTCGACATCTGGGGCCATGACGTGGACCACGACTGGCCGTGGTGGCGCAAGATGCTGCCCTTTTATCTGGACAAGATTCTCTGACCGGCGGCGGGACTCGGGAGCGGAAGCCGCCCGTCAATCCTTGACCAAAGGGACGCCGGCCGGGCGGCCCGGACAGACCGTTTAAGCCGCGCAGACCTTTCCCAGCGTCTCCGCCCACTTGCTCACCACCGCGCCCCCGTACATCTGCCGCTCCTTCTGCCGCCGGATGGCGCAGGCCCTGCGGAACGCCGCCGCCTCGCCGTGCTTCTTGATCGAGACGGACGTGCGGCCCTTCTTCTCCCGCCCAGCGTTCCAGGAGACTTCATAGACCTCGTTCAGGTAGATCGTCCCGTCCTTGCCCTTGTACTTCTTCACCGCCCGGCGCACGCCGACGACGCCGCTCTTGTTCCGCGGGTTGTCGCCGACCACTACCCAGTCCGTGCGCGGCTTGCCCATCTCACGCTCCAACTCGTTGCGGCACTCGACCGCCCGCGCGAGCGCCGCCTCTTTGCCGCCGTGCGCCTTGTCGCTGATGAATTTCGATCTGGTGACTTTGTTCAGACGCACCCTGACGTACCAGCCGACGGTCTTCCGCTCCGGGCAGTCGATCCGGCTGACCCCCTTGTGCCCACTCTTCGACATAGCTTTTGGTAAATCTCCTTCAGGATTAAGAATGATAACTACGGAAACTAACGCCTCGCCGCGCGGTTGTCAAAACCGCACGTCGCGCGCGGGCCGCGTGCGCGTAGTAGTCGGGCGACCCCTCACCTATCGATCCGCCTGCCGACCATCTTCCCGGCCGACTTCGCCGCGAGCTCCCGCAACACGTCCAGATCGATGTCGTCCAGCCTTTGTCAGGGAGGCAGCTCCGCTAAAAACCCCTTCGGCTTGTTGACGATCTTGAAAGGGGTCGGATACCACAGCCGATGCGTGCGACGCCGTCAGCCCTCCGAAGTCAGACGGCCCAGGACTTTCCTGATCACGTGGCCCACCCGAATCGCGCCGGGTTGGACGACCCTGGCGTTGATGCCGCGCAGGTGAAGCTGTCTCCCCGCGGGTGAGTTGACGAACTTCATCGCGTCCGGCCCGAAGCGCGACACGAATTTTTGGCAGCCGGTGTGGGGT
>JBOGOY010000940.1:0-2135 GCA_050748185.1 Pyrinomonadaceae bacterium | reverse complement strand
ATAGGGAGCGGCGTGCGCGGGTGTCAACGGCGTCGGCGCGAAGGGTGATGCGTCGTCACTTTGCGGCCCGCGGACGGCGCGGCGGCCGGCGTGTCAACGCCGGGGCCGGCGATTTCGCGCGCCAGCGCCGGCTCCAGCGCGAGCAGGGCACGCAACGTCCCGCGCGGCGAGAGATGCGCGGCGTCGGTCGAGTCGTGCACGACGCAGTTGTGCCCGACGGCGCGCGAAGCCCGGCGTGCCAGCGTCTCGCCGACCGCCGCGGGCGTCTCCACGATGTAGGCGCGCACCGCCATTACGCCGACCAGATCGCAGGCCAGTTCTTCAGCGCGCTGCGCGGACAGGCGCAGGCCGGCGGCGCGCACGGCCCGGCGTGACAGGGCGCGGAAGATGGGTGCGAGTTGGCCGTGCGGCCCGTCGGCGACGTGCGTTAACTCGTGCGCGAGGACGCCGATCAGGGCTTCGTCCGAGTTGAGACCCACGAGGAAGAGCGTGCCGAAGCGCACGCTGCGCGGTTCGGAGAAGACGACCGAGGCGTTATCGCGCAGTTCCACGTCAGGCGTGATCGATTCGACGCGCCGCACGCGCCCGAGCGCGGCTTCGAGCGCGGCCCGGCCGAGCCGCACCTCGCGCGCGAGCGTTCGCAGGCTCTCCGCCGTCAGCTTCTTCGCCACGGGCAGCAGCCGCCCCGCGCGCTTCACGCCCTCTTCGACCTCGCGGTGCCGTAAGGGAAGCGAAGGGCGTGCCTGCAACACGTCGATCGGCACGCTGCCCAATGGGTCGCGCTCGCGCTCGTGGCACGCGGCGGTCGTCGCTTCGGCGAGTAGTTTCACGTCGCCGCCTGACGCTTTGCCCTTGTCGCGCGCACGGCCCGCAAGGCTCTTCTTAGTCGGGCTGGCGGTCGGATCGCCGCGCCTCCCTTGCCCGACCGCCGATGAGGGCACAACCACAACGGCGGCGGCCAGCGCCTGTGCGATGAGCAGGCATAGCGCCAGCCAGCGCGCGGACCTGAAGGCGCTGCGGGGCGTATCTTTTTGTTGCTTGGTAACACACATCCCGACGGGAATTAGTCTCACGGCGCTAACCTGACAGGGAATTGAAACCAGTGGTCAAGGGTTCTTTAAAGCTTAAAGACGGTGCTCAGGCTCAGGCGAAAATCGGGCAGCAGAGCCGTCGTCAGTTCGTCCCGCGCCGACAACACGGCGGCCTGTGCTAGTCCCTGCTCGCTCAAGCGGTAAACCTCGACTTCAAGGTTTTCAGGATCGATCACCCAGTATTCTCTGACCCCGTGGCGGCCATAAAGCTGTCGCTTCATGACGAGATCGCGCTGGCGGTTCTCCGTGCCGGGCGACATCACCTCGACGAGCAGATCGGGAGCGCCCACGAACCTGTCGCCACGCACCACCTGCGCGAGTCGCTCTTCGCTCACGTAGATGAGGTCCGGGATGACGGCGTCGTAGTCGTCGAAAATCACACCCGCGCCCGGCACGAGCATCCCGGAGGGGTGTGCCGAGAGGTACTGCGACAAGGCGACTTGAAGGTTTTGCAGGATGCGTTGGTGAGGGATGCCGAGAGCGCGTAACACGAGCAGTTCTCCTCCGATCAACTCGTAGCGGTTGCCGTCGTCGGGCGTCGCATCGAGGTCCGCGACCGTGACCAAAGGCGTGATGTTCGCGACCATAAATTTAACTCCTCAAGAGCGGCGGAGGCGGCCGTTTGCCACAGACTCTAGCATACGCGCACGCGAGGCGGTAAATTACGCCTTACGCCGACGACTATCAAGGAGGCCGTTCTCAGCGGTGACGCCACGCGGGCTTGCGCTTCTCCATGAAGGCGCGGACGCCTTCGCGGGCGTCTTCGAGCTTCATCAGTTCGTTGAGGTAGAGGTCTTCAACCTTCTCTAAAGTCTCGGCGAGAGACCAGCCGCGCCCGAGGTCGAGCGCCCGCCGCGTCATCTCCAGCGCCGGCGCGGACAACTCTCTCAGCCGCGCCAAAACTTCCTGTAGTTTCGCTTCGAGCTGGGCCGGCGGAACGACGTGATTGACGAGGCCGAGGCGCAGGGCTTCGGGCGCGTCGAGCAGTTCGCCGGTGAGGCACATCTCGCGTGCGCGGCGGTCGCCGACAACGCGCGGCAACAG
>JBOGOY010000939.1:0-2135 GCA_050748185.1 Pyrinomonadaceae bacterium | reverse complement strand
ATATAGTGATCTTCACAAGTTTGGCAGACAGGAAAGATGAGACGTAAATTAAGGTTGTCGAAACCTACTGCCGTGACCATTTTATTCTTGTTACTGGCTTCAGGGCTTATCCGGATCGGAATGGCCCTTTATAGCGGGTGCGGCGAAGCGAGAACGGCGCACCGACTTTACTACCTACGCTCGACGATTTGGGGCGGCCAAGTGGCGGCCAAATTCAACCGCGGCGGGTTCGTCTTCGTCACCGAGTCCCTTCAGTTTCGGCCGCTGGACACTCCAGTAAACGGCGTGTTAAATTTCCGGGGCTTTAAATTAACTCTAGCGGTTGCCTGTCATTACGGGCGTACTGCGGAATTGTGAGGATCGTCTGAGCAGTTATGTTAGACAGAGAATTGAAGGAGAAAATCGTGGGCGATTACCGGACCCACGAAGGCGACACGGGTTCGCCGCAGGTGCAGGTGGCGCTGCTCACGGAGCGCATTAATCAGTTGACCGAGCATTTCAGAACCCACAAGAAAGACAACCACTCGCGCCGCGGGCTGCTCAAGATGGTCTCGCAGCGCCGGAGCCTGCTCGATTACCTGAAACGCAGGGACATCGAGCAGTACCACGGGTTGATCAGCCGCCTCGGCTTGCGCCGTTAAGCCGAGGTGGCCGGTTTGGCTCAGAGCAAGCAAACGCGGAGGGGGCAGCAGCCGGCCCCCTCCTTCACCACATACGCCCGCGTCCAAAAGTTAGAGCCAAGCGGCAGTGCCGAACGTGACGGCGCCGGCTGCCGCCAGTGGGGGACGCGCGTTGAGCCTCTAGCATCAACAAGGCAACACAGGCGGCGACTGGCTTCACGTCCGAAGCGGTCGCCGTTTCTTTTATGAGTTTTCAGTTTTCGGTTTTCAGTTTTCAGTGGAAGCGGCAGGGCGTGCCCTGCGTGCCCGAGTTTGTTCAGTCTGTCTTGATAGGAAAGCGCCGGCTGGATCACGTCGCCGACGCACCCGCTCGTGAGCTGAAAACTGAAAACCGAAAGCTGAAAACTGCTTATCCCGCCGTGGACGAGACGCGCGCGGTGTTGATGACGTTGTCGAAGGAGAACTACAGAGTATGCCAGTTAAAAAGTATTTGAAAGAGACCATTAAGCTCGGCGGGCGAGACCTGACCGTCGAGACTGGGAAGGTCGCCAAGCAGGCCGACGGGTCCGTAGTCGTCAGCTACGGCGAGACGATGTTGCTGGTCGCCGCCGTCGGCGCGCAGACGCCGCGCGAAGGCATCGACTTTTTCCCGCTCACGGTCGAATACCGCGAGCACAACTACGCCGCCGGGCGCATCCCCGGCAACTACTTCCGGCGCGAAGGCCGCCCGAACGAAAAGGAAGTTCTGACCAGTCGCCTGATCGACCGGCCCTGCCGCCCGCTCTTCACCGAGGGTTACCGCAACGAGACGCAGGTCATTGCTTCGGTCATCTCCGCCGACCCGGACAACGATCCGGACGTGATCGCGATTACCGGCGCGTCGTGCGCCTTGTATCTGTCGGATATTCCGTTTGCGACTCCGATCGCGGGCGTCCGCGTCGGCTTGATCGACGGGCGTTACGTCATCAACCCGACCTACGACGAGGTGCGCGAGTCGCGCCTGAACCTGATTGTGGCCGGGACGGAAGAGGCCATCGTGATGGTCGAGGCGGGTGCGAAAGAAGTCTCGGAAGAGATCATGGTCGAAGCGCTGATGCTCGCGCACAAAGAGATCAACCGTCTCTGCCGCTGGCAGAAGGAACTGTACAAGGCGCTGGAGATTCAGAAGCGCGAGGTCGTGCCGCCGGTGTTGAGCGAAGAGTTGAAGGGCGAGATGGAGCGCATCTACACGGATCGCCTGCGCGCCGCGCTCGACACTTCGGAGCAGGGCAAACTGGCCTCTTACGGCGCGGTCGACGCGATGAGGAAAGAGGCCGTCGAGTCGCAGCCCGCGGACGCGCCGGAGCAGCGGCAAATGGCGAAGAAGATTTTCGACAAACTGAAAGAGACGATCTTCCGTGACGACATGTTGAATAACCGGCGCCGCCCCGACAATCGACGCTTCTCGGAGATTCGTCCGATCAACTGCGAAATTAGTTGGCTGCCGCGCGTCCACGGTTCCGCCCTCTTCACGCG
>JBOGOY010000938.1:0-2139 GCA_050748185.1 Pyrinomonadaceae bacterium | reverse complement strand
GTTTCGACGACCGCGCTTGAGATGATCTCGCAGGAGACGATTCCGCCCTCGAAAGAACGTATGTTACGCGAGATGGGCGACGCCCTCGCGTCGCTCGCGACGGGCTCGACCGTGATCCTCCTGCTCGAAGACCTACACTGGGCCGATCCGTCGAGCATCGACCTGCTGCGCCACCTCGGTCAACGCGCGCGCGACCATCGGCTCTTGATCGTCGGCACGTTCCCGCACGGCGATGTCGAAGCTTCGGGCCATCCGCTCAGGATGTTCAAGCTGGAGATGGAGGCGCACCAGCAGTGCGAAGAGATTGCGCTCGGCGCGCTCGGGCGCGAACACGTCGCGGCCTACCTCAACGCGCGATTCTCGCCGAACGATTTCCCTTGCCAACTCGCCACGCTCATCCAGCGCAAGACCGAGGGGCATTCGCTGTTCGCCTTCAGCCTCATTCAGTTTCTCGCCGAGAGCGGCGACATCGCGCGCACGGACGGCCTCTGGTCGCTCGCGCGCCCTCTGTCGGAGATGGACATCGAGGCTCCCGAGAACGTCCGCAGCATGATCCGCAAGAAGATCGAAGCGCTGGCGGACGAAGACCGACGCATGCTCCAATACGCGAGCGTCGAAGGCGAAGAGTTCACCTCGACGGTTGTCGCCGCGCTGCTCGGCGTGGACGACTTGGAAGTGGAAGAACGGCTCGCCGCCGTCGAGCGCATCCACCGCATGATCGTGACGTGCGGCGAGGAGGAACTGCCCGACGGAGGGCTTGCCACGCGGTACCGTTTCGCGCACGCCCTCTACCAGCACGTCCTCTACGGAGACCTCGTCAGCAAGCGCCGCATTCTGTTGCACCGGCAGGCCGGCGAGCAGTTGTTGCGCCAGTACGGCGCGCAGTCAGCGCGCGTCGCCGCGCAACTCGCGCTGCACTTCGAGCGCGGGCGCGACTTTAAGCGCGCCGTCGCGCACCTCTGCGCCGCGGGCGAGAACGCCACACGCCTGTTCGCCAACGCCGTCGCCGTAGAGCATTACGATCACGCCCTGCGCCTCGCCGAAAAGCTCGCCGAGGAAGAGCAGGCCGGAGTGTCCCTAATGCTCCACCAGAAACGCGGGGCCGCGAACCATTCGCTCGGCAAGTTCCAGCAGGCGGCCGAAGATTTCACCGAGATGCTGGAACTGGCGCGCTCGCTCGGCTCGGCCGCGCAGGAATCGGCCGCGCTCAACGCGCTGACGATGACGCTTTTTTACTCGCACCGACTCGACGAAATTACCGCCCGCGCCGACGAGATTCTGCGCGCGGCGGAGCGGGCGGGCAGCGAGTCTCTGCGCGTCGAAGCGATGCAAGTGCTCGCGTTGAAGCACCTCGGGCAGGGCGAACTGGCCGCGGCCCGGCCGATGCTTGACGAGATCATCCGCGGAGCCCGCGCTCTCGATCTCAAGCCCGTCCTGCTGACGGGGCTCGCGTGGCGCGGCATCCTTCACTTCTTCCAGACGGAATACGAAGTGGCCGCGGAAGTGTTGGCCGAGGCTCGACGCCTCGCCGGAGAGTTGCGCGACAGCTTCCTATTGCTCGAAACCTACTTCGTCCTCGGGATGGTGCGCGGCAATCAGGGCCGGATGTCAGACGCGATCGACACTTTCACGGAAGGGTTGAAACTCGCGCATCGTTATGGGGACCAGTTCTGGTCCCCACGGATGCCCAACTGCGTCGGCTGGATTTACCGTGAGTTGCAGGACTTCGGCGAGGCGATCCGGCACGACCGGGAGGGGTTAGAGATTGGGCGACAGCACGGAGTCGTCGAGGCGCAGGCGAATTCGCTGATTAACCTCGGCGTTGATTACGGCCACGCAGGCGAGAGCGAGAAGACACCGGCCGCCTTCGGCAAAGTCGAAGGCATCTTCCGGCGCGACGACTGGTTCAGTTGGCGCTACCGGCTCCGCCTGCTCGCCGGCAAGTGTGAGCACCGGCTCTCTCGCCGCGACTTCGCCAAAGCCGAAGCGCACGCGCAAGCGTTGCTCGAAGAAGCGTCGCGCTACGAGGCGCGCAAATATACGGCCGTCGCGCACAAACTGCTGGCGCAACTGGCCGCCGAACGCGGCGATCTCGCGGCGGCGGAAGATCATCTGAGCGCGGCGATTGCTCAATTACAC
>JBOGOY010000937.1:0-2142 GCA_050748185.1 Pyrinomonadaceae bacterium | reverse complement strand
AACAGAGTCTCCCGATCCCGGAACCGAATCCCGACCCGAGAGTGGTCGTCAGAAATGAACAACGGCTTGAGTCGGCTGCCTGAGCGCGGGTGACAGGCTCGCAGATGTGAAAGAGGAAATTAATCATGAAACTCGATAACTTTCAGCGCAAAATTGGTTCACTTGCTCTCGTGCTTTCACTGGGAGTCTCATCTGTTACGTCTTCAGCGCGCGCCGACATGGGGGCGGCAAGCGAACCGCCGGCGATTCGCATCTCGCCTTCCGCGCCTGTGTTTGTAGATGCCGAGCGCGTCAACGAACTCGCGGCGCGCCGCAAGCGCGTGGCCGATCACATTGGTCCCAAAGCCGCGCTTGTGTTGTTTAGCGCCGAGCCGCGCGTCTATACCAACGACGTGGATTACGAATACCGGCAGGAGAACAATCTGTTTTACCTGACGCACCTCGAACAAAAAGGGGCGACACTGGTGTTGATGCCGGGCAACCCGCAGACGCCGGAAGTGCTGTTCCTGCCTCGTCGCGATCCGGCGGCCGAGACGTGGACCGGCTACATGTACAGCCCTGAAGAGGCGCGCCGCATTTCCGGCGTCGGCGAAGTCTGGGAGGCCAAAGAGTTCGAGCCGTTCCTGCGCTCGCTGCGCCAGCGCCGCGCCTACCGGCCCGAAAGTAAGAACGTGCTGCTCTCGGGCGCGCAGATGACCGCGGCCGGAGCCGCGCAGACGGTGACGCCGCCCGTCCCGAAGAGCGAACTCTCGACCGCCCCGGCCACCACCACCACCCAGCCTGTCTCATCAGGCCAAAGCGCGCCGATCGTCTCAACGACCAATAACGTCGCCGCCGCCGCGGGGACCACCGTCGCGGCTCCTGCCACCGCGCGTCCTGCGACAACAAACGCGACCACGACAATCACGGCTGCAAACTTGAGCGGCTTCGAGACGCTCTTCGGCGCGATGGCGCAGAACGACGCGATGCTTTATCTGCTCATCCCCGGCGGCGAGGGCGAGAACCGCGAGTACAAGCAAGAGCAGAAGTTTGCCGCGCAGTGGGCGCAGTCGGCGACCGGCTTCACGATCCGAAACGCATTCCCCATCTTCACCGAGATGCGTCTGCGGAAGTCCGAGTCGGAGTTGAAGAACTTGCAACACGCGATCGACATCACGACCGAGGCGCTCGGGCGCGCGATGGGCATGGCCGGCCGCGCCAAGTGGGAGTACGAAGTCGAGGCCGAAGTCGAATACACCTTCAAGCGGCGCAACGCGGACTTCTGGGGCTATCCTTCGATCGTCGGCTGCGGGCCGAACGCGACGACACTCCACTACGAGACTTCGCAGGGCAATGTCAAGCCGGGCGATTTGCTGCTGATGGACGTCGGCGCGGAATACAATCACTATACCGCCGACATCACGCGCACCTTCCCGGTAAGCGGCAGGTTCACGTCGCAGCAGGCGGAGATTTACAACATCGTGCTCGCCGCGCAGGAGGCCGTGTTGCAGAAGACGCGACCGGGCTCTTCGTTGCAGGAAGTCCACGCGGCTTCGGCCGAAGTGATCAAGGACGGGCTGCTGCGGCTCGGCCTGATCACGGATCGTGACGCGACCGTGACGATCAACGGCGTGCAGCAGCCGCAATTCCGTTTGTGGTTCATGCACGGCACTTCCCACTGGCTCGGGATGAACGTCCACGATGTCGGCGGCCGCGCTCAGTTCGTGCCCGGCGCGGTGTTTACCAACGAGCCCGGCATCTACGTCCGCATGGATGCGCTCGACTATCTGCCCGACACGCCCGAGAACCGGAAGTTTCTCGAAGCGGTCAGGCCCGCGTTTGAGAAATACAAGGGCATCGGCGTCCGCATCGAAGACGACATCCTCGTAACGGCAGACGGCCACAAGAATATGTCGGCCGCGCTGCCGCGTACCGTCGCCGACATCGAAGGATTCATCGCTCGTGCCTCGAAGGAGATGAGCGGCGTGGCGAACTTAATCGTGCCCGGCCTGATGCCGGGGTTATCGAAAGGGAAACACGGTTTCGTCTCGATCAGCACGGGCCGGAGCGTGGGTCAGATTGAAGCGCACGGTCACCGTCACGGCGGCGAGTAGCGATGTCGCGGGGGATTGAAATTGTAAGGGGCAGGGCTCGTCCCTGCCC
>JBOGOY010000936.1:0-2151 GCA_050748185.1 Pyrinomonadaceae bacterium | reverse complement strand
TCGTGGAGGAGGTCGTGTACCGCGGACTGCTCTTCCCCACCTTGCAAAGATCCCTTAACACTACGGCCGCCATCGCCGCGGTTTCGGTGCTGTTCGCGCTGGTCCACGTCCCGCAGTATTGGAACAACGTCGGCGTGATCATTGCGATCACGCTGCTGAGCGTAACGCTGACGCTGGTGCGCGCGCGTACTGGGAGGCTCCTGCCTTGCTTCGTGATCCACCTCGTCTTCAACGGCATCCAATCAGTCCTCATCCTCCTCGGCGCCTCCGAGCGTTTCGCGCCCCAGCCTGAGCCTCCGGTGCAGGAGGGCGCGGTGCAACTGCTGACACATCTCTCAGGCTTGTTCTGCTGAGGGCGGTTGCCAATGACTTTACTAGTCGCTAAAACCGAGCCGGCGAGCGCCGGGAGCGCAGGCATCTTTGCCTGCATTGAGCGCCGCAGAGCGCGAACAGATCACCCGCGATCACTCGACTTTGAGTAATCGCGCAAGTCGGTTAGCTCGCTCACGCGAGCTTGCAGGCAAGGAATCTAGCGCTCCGGCACAGCGCGACGCTTACTACTATCGGCCAAGCTACCTGCAATTCACTCTGAGTCCATGTCATACGAAGTGGTCGTCGTCGGCGCTGGCATAGGCGGGCTGACTGTTGCCGCCCTACTGGCCGCGCGCGGCGTCAGCGTGTGTGTGCTGGAGCGTGAGCCGGAAGCCGGGGGGTGCGCGCGCCCGTTCGAGCGCTTCGGCTATCGCTTCGAGCCGGGCGCGGGACTCTACGCCGGGTGGGGACCGGATGGCGTTCACGCGCGCGTCTTCGCGGAGTTGCCGCCCGCGCCGCCCGAGTCGCGCCGCGTCGCGCCGGCAGCTTACGCGGTGCGCCTGCCAGACGACGCTAAGGTCGCGGTCGGCGGCGAAAGTCTCGCCGAGTTTGAAGACGGATTGCGCCGCGCATTCCCGGAGTGCGCCGGGACGGCCGTCAACTTCTACCGCGAGCTTGGTTTCATCGCCGCCGCCCTGCGCCGGGCCGCGTCGGGCGCGCCCAACCTGACGACGCTCTCGAAACTTCAGCGCCTGAAACTTATCGCCGGCGCTCCCCGCGCCGCCTCGCGGATTCTCGCGCGGCAACACGACACGACGGCGCGACACCTCGCCGGCGCGTCCCGGCGCTTCCGCCGCTTCATCGACGCGCAGTTGCACATCTACGCCGGCCAGACGAGCGACGAGTGCGCCTATCTCTACGCCGCGACCGCGCTCACCGAACCGCTCGAACGCGGCCTCTACTCCTTGCGCGGCGGCGCGGCGGCGCTCACCGCCACGCTCATCGAATCGATTGGACAGAGCAGCGGCACGATCCGCTTCAACGCCAGCGCCTTGCGCCTGACTTATGACGCAACTGGGCACGCCACGGGTGTCACGCTCCTGAGCGGCGAACGGGTCGCGGCCGCGCGCGCCGTCGTCAGCAACCTGACGGTGTGGGACACCTACGGCAAGCTCGTCGGGACGGATCGCACGCCGGCGGACGTGCGCGCGTGGCTCAAAGGTCTGCGAGGCCGGGGAGCATATGTGATTTACCTCGGATTGGAAGAGGCGGCGGCCGGGCGGCTCGGTGGGGACCAGTGGCTCTGCCTGCGCGACTGGCAGGAGGGCCAAACTTACAACGCCGAGGAAGCGCAATTCATGTTGAGCTTGCCGCCCGCGTGGGATGCGGGGCGCGCGCCCGCCGGCCGCCGCGCCGCAACTGCTTCGTTCTTCACTGACGCCGAGCAGTGGTTCGCCTACCACGAAGACGAAAGCGGCCACGAGACGCAGGACCAACGGAAATTAGAAAAATGTTGGGAGTGGCTGCACGCCGCGGCGCCCGAGTTGGGCGGAGGGGCGGAAGTGATCGAGACGGTCACGCCGCGCGTCTATTACGAGCAGACGCGGAGACGGCTCGGGCTGGTGGGCGGGGTCGGTCAATTGCCCGAGACGTTGTTCGGCGCGCGCGCGTTGACGCACCGCACACACGTCCCTAATCTCTACCGAGTCGGCGACACTACTTTCCCCGGAAACGGCGTCGCCGCCGTCACGCATTCGGCGCTCATCGTGGCGAACGAGATCGCGCCGCACGCAGGCTAATTCCAAACACGCGAGCGCCCGGCGGCACGCCACTCAAGCG
>JBOGOY010000935.1:0-2167 GCA_050748185.1 Pyrinomonadaceae bacterium | reverse complement strand
CTCGCCCGGTGGATCGTCACAGACTCGCGGATCAAATTGTCGTCGCCGATGACAAGGCCGCTGTGCTCGCCCGCGAACTTCACGTCCTGCGGTTCGCCGCCCAGACAGGCGTGCTCGAAGACGCGGTTGCGCGCGCCCAGCGTGGTGAAGCGCTTGATGACGGCATGAGAGCCAATCTCGCAGCCCTCGCCGATCTCGACCTCATCTTCGATCACGGCAGAGGGACCAACGCGCACGCCGAGTGCGAGGCGTGCGCGAGGACTGACGATGGCTGTCGGGTGAATATCCATGACACGAAGGGCGCGGGTGATGGTACTTCGTCCACGTCGCGCGCGGCAAACGGCGCGCGAGGGACGGCGAAAGACTGAATGGTCGCGCCGTTCACGCCCAGCGGATCGGGCCGGAGGCGTGATTGCGCGTCCCCACCCTGTCCGTTACAATGCTCGCCAGTTGAACTACCCGGCAGTCTCAGACGTTTATTTTGTCGCCTCTCAAACATTATCGAGGAGGCGACAGATGACGTATCAGTAAAGGAGATTCGACGCTGTATGAGTAACCCGTACAACCCGACCGGCAGCAGCAGCGGCAACCCGCAGCCCGTCGAACCGATCGACGATTTGATGATCCGCGAAGACGAAGAGCACGATCACGGCTCTGAGCGCGACCGGATGTCTTCCTCGGTGCGCGACATCGCTTCGCGCATCCCTGAGTCTTTAAGCTCGATCGGGCGCGACATCAGCCGCACCATCGAGCGCGCGATGTCGGCCAAAGACGATTACGTCGTGGCCGTCAAGGTTTCGCACGAAGCGCAGGAGAAGCTGGAAAACCTCGTGCAGGCCGGCGTCTTCCGCAGCCGCGCCGAGGCCGCCGCGTTCCTCATCGACGAGGGCATCAAGGCGCAAGGCCCGCTCTTTGACCGCGTGCAGCAGAAGCTCTCCGAGATCGAGCGCCTGCGCGCCGAACTGCGCGGCATGATTAATCAACCACAGTGACGAGTGACCGAGTGACAAGTGACGAGAAAGAAACAATTTTTCTCCCGTCACTTGTCACCATTCATCCGCCACTCATTTTCTCCTGTCACTCATCACCGTTCACCTGTCACTCGCTTATGACTCTGCCTCACGTTCCCGTCGAACAGTTCACTCTCGCCAACGGCCTGCGCGTCGTCCTCGGCGAGGACCATGCGGTGCCGGTCGTCTCGGTCGCCGTCTATTACGACGTCGGCTCGCGCAACGAGCGCACGGGTCGCACCGGCTTCGCGCACCTCTTCGAGCACATGATGTTTCAAGGCTCGGAGAACGTGCCGAAGGCCGCGCACTTTCAGTATGTTTTCAACGCCGGCGGCACGATGAACGGGACCACTTCGAGCGAGCGGACCAACTATTTCGAGACGCTCCCCGCTAACCAACTGCCGCTCGCGTTGTGGCTCGAATCGGATCGGATGCGCTCGCTCAAAGTGACGCAGGAGAACCTCGACAACCAGCGCAACGCCGTGCAGGAGGAGAAGCGGCTCAACTACGACAATCGCCCCTACTCGAACGCCTTCCTGCGCCTGAACGAACTGGTGTTCAGGAACCCGGCCAACGCCCACTCGACCATCGGCTCGATGGAAGACTTGGACGACGCGACGATCGACGACGTGCAGGAGTTCTTCCGCATCTACTACGCGCCGAACAACGCCGTGCTCTCGATCGTCGGCGACTTCGATCCGGTCGAAGCGCGCCGCCTCGTCGAGCAGTATTTCGGCACGCTCAGCCCGCAACCCGCGCCCCCGGCGGTGGACGTGAGCGAGCCGCCCGAAGTGGCCGGCCGACACGAGTTGTATCTGGACCAGTTCGCGCAGTTGCCCGCCCTGATGATGGGCTGGAAAGCGCCCGCGCGCCGCGCCGCGGACTTCTACTCGCTCGCCCTCGCCACCGATCTGCTGCTCGAAGGCGAAAGCTCACGCCTCTACCAGAAACTCGTCAAGGGCGAAGAATCGGTCGTCGCCATTCAAGGCGGCATCGGCGAGCGCCGCGGCCCCTCGTCGCTCTACGTCTTCGCCATCCCCAAGCCCGACCGCGCGACCACCGACATTCGCGGCGCGATCGACGAAGAGATCAAACGGTTCGCCGCCGAGGGACCAACCGCCGAAGAGATGGAGAAGCTGCGTAACAGCCTGCTGAAC
>JBOGOY010000934.1:0-2168 GCA_050748185.1 Pyrinomonadaceae bacterium | reverse complement strand
CACCCACACGCAACACTTCGTCGTCGGCGGCGGCGGCGGACACCGACGGCTCCGGCGACTCAGGCGGCGGTGGCTGTTGCTGTTGTGCGCTCACGGCCAAAGGACTGGCGAGAAGTAGAAGCAGCGCGCAAGTGAAGCGGGCGAGTCGGTTATTCATCGGATGGCCTCGTCGAAAGTTGAAAAGATGAATCAGCGCGAATGGGTGCAGACTGTTCAAGTTGAACGCGGGCGATCAAAGTTCACCGCAGAGTCAGCGCAAGAGGAAAGCAGAGCACTGAAACACTCAACGATTGACAGCAAAGCTCGCCGTTCTTTCCCGGCGTAACTCTCAGCGATGGTCCGCTGCGTCTTTGCGGTGAAACCTGCCTCGGTTACTTACGGCTCGGCGGTCGCCGCCTCGTCGGCGAGCGAGCGGCTCTCGCCCTCTGGATCGCGCAGCAGTTGGAAGAATTCCCGCGGGTAGAGTTCGACCTCGACGGCGACGGCGTCGCGCTGTTCGATGACGACGACGAGGACTTTGTACTTCTCGCCCGTGGCCTTTGTGTAAGTGAAGACCTGCGCGTCGTCGCTCGTCAGCACGACGACGAGCGGATGCCAGCCGCCGGGCTCCATTGTCTCGCGCACGCCGCGGTAGAACGTGCCCGCACCGGCCGAGAAGTCCTGATCCTCGAAGAGCGCGAGCTTAAAGTCGCCGACCGTGCGTAGGTATTTCCGCGCGGTCGGCGAGACGATTTTGGCCGTCGTCCGCGCCGCCTTGATGCCGAGGTTAGCGAGCGTCGGGATGCCGCGATGCCTGACCTTGTAATGCCGCTCCATCAGGCGAACCATGTCGCCGAAGCCGGCGTTCTTTTTCGCGGTCGCCCGGGCTGGCGACTGAAGCGGTAGGAGCGTGAGCGCGGCGACGAAGAGCCAAACTATCAATCTGTGTTGCTGTGAATACATCGTGGCTTCCTTCCGCTTACGGCTTGCGCTCGGTTTTTTTCCGCGCGGGTTCGTCATCGTCGTCATCGTCTCGGTCGCTGTCACCGAGGCGCAGGTCGGGGATGCCAAAGTTGCCTTTGAGGCGGCTCAGTTTGTCGAGGTCGATGTTACCGACGACATTGACCAGCGTCAGGCGGCGCGGTTCGAGGTACACGACGGCGACGCCGCCAAACTCGGTCCCTTGATTCATCAGATAGACCTCGACCGTCCGCTTCATCCGGCCGGCCTCTCTTTTGTTGACGCTGACGACCTGCGCCCAACCGGGCTGTTTTACTTGTGCGCGGAACGGTGCCACGTCCGACTCGTTGTACTCACCCTCGTTACTGAACTCGTAGCTCCGCACGAAAACGCCCTTGATGCCCTTGATGATTTCGGCGGCGGCTCGCTCTTCCGGATCGCGGCTTTCTAATAGTGCCCGGATAGGGATTATTTTGAGCACGCTCTCGTCCACGTTGACGACCACGGCCTGATTCGCGCTCGCCGCCAGCCGTTCAAGATTGTCGAGTTGCAACCTCGAACTCTGCCGCGGCGGCTGCGCTTGTTGTCCGGCCGCGAGCGAGGCGGCGGCGACGATGAGGGCAAGTGAACCGATGAATCCCTTTAATTTTAAGATGACGTTATTCATTTCAACTCCTCTGACTTTCAAACTGACTGCGAGCTAATTAGCAACTTCCCCACGGCCCGCCTCGCGCACGTGCTCCTGCGCGTAACGCAAGCCGGCACTGGCGAAGCGCAGGCCCAACATCAACTGCTCTTTGGCTTTTAACTCCGCGGCGGTGAACTCGCGCACGCGCGTCTGTCGTGCGGCCCCACCGCGCGCCACATCTCCACGCCTCGCGCCCGTCCCGCGCTTCGGCCGCCCGGCGACAACCTGCCGTTTTGGCCTGCTCGCGCCTTCGTCCTTGACGATTTCCCTAACCGGTTCCGGCGAGGGGGTGACGCCGGCCGTTTCCTGCCGTGGCGTTGCTTGTGGCGCGGGCGGTGAAGGTTGTTTGACCATTTCCGTGGGCGTCACCATCCGCTGGCGCAGAGCCACGAACGTGAGGCCCGCCAGCAGCATCAGGACGACGGCGGCGGCAGCGGCTATGAGCCATGACCGTTGCGCTTGAAAGCGTCCGACGCTTTTCCCGGCGGCGGGCAGCGTCTCCGGCAGTTCGAGCGGGCGGGGCTGGTAGGCGAGGCTGCCG
>JBOGOY010000933.1:0-2168 GCA_050748185.1 Pyrinomonadaceae bacterium | reverse complement strand
GAGTTGAATCAACAAGAACTCTTCGATTGATTTATGCAAAATGACGGTTGGCTAGTGGAAGCGTAGGGGTGGTTTAGCCATTTAAGTTTTATCCTTTAAGGCATTAATTAGTCTCGCCCGCACCAACGCAGCCACCAAAACACCCGGATCGCCCGTAGGTGACGATCTCCAGCACCAAATCAACGCCACCCTAAATCTCCGAGCCTGCCAAAAAATTCAGCCTCGTTAGCCCCAACTAACGAGGCTCCTTTCTTTTGTACCAGTTTACAGTTTTGAGTTTTCAGTTTTCAGTGGCCACCGCTGATAGTTGAGCTTTGCTCTTTCTCTCAGATCACGGGCAAGGAACCGAACATTCTGCTGCTTATCATGAAAACTGAAAACTCAAAACTGTAAACCGCCTACATCGCCAACCCACCGTCCACCTGTATGACTTGGCCGGTGATGTAGCGCGCGGCGTCGGACAGCAGGAAGCAAGCAATCTGGGCCACCTCTTCGGGGTCGGCGAAGCGACCAAGCGGGATCTGTTCGAGGAGTTTGGTGCGGTAAGCTTCGTCGAGCGCGCCGGACATGTCGGTGGCGACCAACCCGAGCGCGAGCGCGTTGACCGTCACTTTGCGGCTGGCGACTTCTTTCGCCAGCGCCTTAGTCAGCCCGATCAGGCCGGCCTTCGACGCTGAATAGTTCGACTGCCCGGCCATCCCGACCACGCCGCTGATCGAAGAGACGTTCAGGACCGAGCCGCCCGTCTCCTGCCGCAGCATCAGGCGCAGTGCCGCCCGCGCGAAGTTCCAAGCCCCTTTCAGGTTCGTGTCCATCACGGCATCCCAATCGTCCTCTTTCATGCGGAGAATGAGGTTGTCGCGTGTGACGCCGGCGTTGTTGACGAGGAAATCGATGCGCCCGAACTGCTCTTTGACCTGTTTGACCATCTCGGCGGCGGCTTCGGTCTGCGCCACATCGCACTGCGTCGCCAGAGCACTGACGCCGAGCGCCTCGATCTCCGACTTCAGACTCCCGGCCGCCTCCGCGCTCTGCGCGTAGTTGAAAGCGACCGACGCGCCGCGCCGCGCCAACTCCAGCGCCAGCGCCCGCCCGATGCCCCGCGTTGCTCCCGTCACCAACCCAACACGTCCTGAAAATACCTTATCGGCTCTCATTAAGTATTACCTTCCTCATCTTCGGCCGCGCCGCCAGTCCGCTCAGTGCCAGTGTCGTAAAAGGTGTTCACATAATCATTAATGCCAAGGCTGCTCGAACGTATTAATGAATAGACCTCTGTTCCGTGGCCGACTTCATCATCGTAGAGATGAAAAACATCGAGATACCCACAATACTCGCAGCCGTCAAGGTCGGAGGCGTACTGATTCGCGTCTTCCTCCGCAAGTTGAATAGCCTGTTCAAAGTTGTCTGCTTTAAGCAGCACTACTCGTTCCTCATACATCGGTCGCCCTTGCTCGTCGGGCAAATCCTGATGGAAGAAGATGCACTTGGCTGCGTACCAAGGTTCGGTGTTCATGGCTCATTACTTACAGTTTTAGAGAGCGGAGATATTCTCTGAAATCCGGCGCGAGGTCCGGGCGCTTGAGGGCGAACTCGACCGTGGCGATCAGGAAACCGAGTTTGTCTCCGGCGTCGTGGCGGCGTCCCTCGAAGCGGACGGCGTAGAAGGGACGTTTTTTCAGAAGCGAGCGCATCGCGTCGGTGATCTGAATCTCGCCGCCCGCGCCGCGGCCGGTCCGCCCGATCTCGTCGAAGATGTCGGGCGTCAGGATGTAGCGCCCGATGATCGCGAGGTCGGACGGAGCCTCGGCAAACGGTGGCTTCTCGACCATGTCTTTAATTTTGAAGACGCCCTCGGAAACCTCTTCGGCATCGATCACGCCGAAGCGCGAGATGGCTTCGCCCTCGACCTGCATTGTGCCGAGGACGGGCGCGTTGTACTGCTCATAGACTTTGAGCATCTGTTTGAGTGCCGGCACTTCAGCGTCCACGATGTCGTCGGCGAGCAGCACGGCGAACGGCTCGTCGCCGACGAAGTCGCGCCCCTGCAAGATCGCGTGGCCGAGTCCGAGCGCTTCCTGCTGGCGGACGTAGCTGATGCGGGCCAACTCTGACACGGCGCGCACCTCCCTGAGTGCCTGCTCCTTGCCGCGCTCGCGCAATAATGC
>JBOGOY010000932.1:0-2168 GCA_050748185.1 Pyrinomonadaceae bacterium | reverse complement strand
CGCCGCGGGTGCCCGAAGTTCGGCCTTCGCTTTACCAGCGGCGGTTGAATCGGCGCCGCCGCCGGCTGCCACGGCCGCGGTCGAGCCGCAGGGCGAGAAGTTTTCCCGGTTCTCGCACAATAATCCGAGAGAGCACGGGGCGTTCATGACCGACCCGTCGAAGTGCGACTCGTGTCACCGCCGCACCCAGAGCGCCGAGCCGCTCTTCCCGCCGCACAAGGCTTGCACCGATTGCCACCTCGCGCAGTTCGTCCAACAGAACATCCCGATGTGTGCCATCTGCCACGATCGGGGCCGGCTATCCGGCGGAGGCTTGAGCGCGCAGAATCCGGGACTGACGCGCTTCCCGCGGCTGCAAAGCTTCAACATGGAGTTCAACCACGAAGTCCACAACGCCGGCTCCGCTCGGCCCCGTGCGGGTTGCTCCACATGCCACGCGCCGATCAACCGTCGCGTCGCGCTTTCGATCCCCGATGGGTTCGCCGCGCACAATAATTGCTACGACTGCCACAAGCCCGGCAGCCGCGCGGCCTCCGGTCAGGACATCGGCTCGTGCTCTACCTGCCACCAGCAGAAAGGCTACCTCCCGAGCCGGACTACGGCGCGCGCCTATCGCGCCGGCTTCAGCCACGGCGACCACGGGACGCGGCAAGGGCTGAGTTGCAACAGTTGCCACAACGTCAACGGCATTCGCACGCAGGCGCAACGTGTGCCGTCGCCACGCACCGCCTTTCATACCGCCAGCACGCGCGCGCAGAGTTGCATGACTTGCCACAACGACAAGCGCGTGATCGGCGGCCGCGTGGTCTTCGGCGACACGAATTTCGACAACTGCCGGCGCTGCCATACGGGTTCGAACTTCCGCGTGGGGCTTTAAGTACAAGGGGGCTTGATGCAAAACGATCTCGAAGTGGCCACACTCGGCGGCGGGTGTTTCTGGTGTCTTGAGGCGGTCTTCCTCGATCTGCGCGGAGTCGAACGAGTCGAGTCCGGTTACGCCGGCGGCAAGATTCACAATCCTTCTTACGAAGCAGTCTGCGCGGGCACGACCGGGCACGCCGAAGTGGTCCAAATTACTTTCGATCCCGGTGTTGTGTCTTTCAGGGAACTGCTCGAAGTCTTCTTCACCATCCACGATCCCACCACTCTCAACCGTCAGGGCGCGGATGTCGGCACGCAATATCGCTCGGCCATCTTCTATCACTCGACCGAACAGAGAGAGGTGGCCGCACAGGTCATCGCCGAACTCGGCGTGGCGGGCCTGTGGGATGCTCCTGTCGTGACCGAGGTGACGCCGCTGACCGATTTCTCCCGGGCTGAGGACTATCACCAACGTTATTTCGAACGGAATCCGAACCAGCCCTATTGCCGCGCCGTGGTCGCTCCGAAAGTGTCAAAGTTTCGTAAACAGTACCTCGACAAACTCAGCAAATGAGCCCACGGGCACGCCTTCAACCTGCCGGTAAAAAAGTTTGACAAGCCATACCTGCCCGACTATATTCTTCGGGCGCGGCAGGGTCGCCTTAAGACAGTGTTCAGGTTCTCCTCCGGCGCGCTCTTAAATACGCTCTCCTCGGAGATCTTCTATATCGTTCAGACGTTTCTGAACTCGCAGGAAGCCAAACATGAAAAAGACAATCGTGTTCGCCACCGCCCTCGCGTACCTGACCTTGTCTCTCGCCGGGCAGATTTTCTCGCCCGCCGCCGCTTCGCCGCCGCTTGACAGTAAAACGCAATTAAAGGAATACACACTCAACAAAGACGCGAAGACGTCCAAGAGTCCCGACAAGAATACCGTCCCGTTCACGCACGAGAACCACTCGACGAAGAACTACAGTGAGGATCTCAAATCGGTCCCCAGTTGCGTCGTGTGTCACCACACCGATCAGCCGAAGGACAAGTTGACCGGCGTACTAAAGACCTCCGAGCGCGCCGAGGTGCTGACGACCGAGGCGCTCGCTAAGCCGGATTCGGCCGTGGTCAAAGGTTGCCGCACCTGCCATGCTCAGACGGATGTCAAACCCTCGGGGTGGCCCGCCAACCCAGTCGTCGAGTACGAGGACGAGGGCGAGGTGACGTTGAATAACGAAGAGGCGTACCACCGCAACTGCATCACCTGCCACGAGGCCGTCAAAAAGATCAAAGCCGACACGACCGCCGTCACTACC
>JBOGOY010000931.1:0-2170 GCA_050748185.1 Pyrinomonadaceae bacterium | reverse complement strand
TCTCAGGTCAGCCCCTTCGCTCTTTCGCGGACGAAATTTCAGCGGTTGGCGGAGGCCACTTCCCCGGCTTCCCGGTCGAGGGGCGAGATGTCTTGCAGGTCTTCGAGTTCGTCATCGGAGAGCGCGACCTCGGCGATCTCATCGCCTTCGGATTCGAGTTGGCGTTGGCGGTGGACCGTGCCGTCCGACTCGAAGATGTAGGCCGAGGGGTGCTCGCGCATGATGATGTCCTGCAGGCGCATCAGGCCGTAGAGCAGCGCCTCGGGGCGCGGCGGACAGCCGGGAATATACACGTCAACGGGCAGCACGCGGTCCACGCCCTGCATCGTCGAGTAGGAATCGAACGGGCCGCCGGTCGAGGCGCACGCGCCCATCGCGATGACCCATTTCGGTTCGGGCATCTGCTCATAGATGCGCCGGATGACCGGCCCCATCTTCAGCGTCACCGTGCCCGCGACGATGATCAGATCGCTTTGGCGCGGGCTCGGCCGAAAGACGCCCGCCCCGAAGCGGTCGATGTCGAAGCGGCCCGCGCCGGTCGCGATCATCTCGATGGCGCAGCACGCCAGCCCGAACGTCATCGGCCACAGCGCGGATTTGCGCGCCCAGTTAACCGTGTCGCGCACCGGCTTCACGTCCATTATCGGCGCGGCCACTCTTTTCCGCAGCGCGTTGAAGATCGAGTCAACGGTCGTCAGGACGATTCCATCGGGATGTTCTGCCATAAAGGGAGGGATGAGGGATGAGGGATGAGGGATGAGTAAGAAGATGATTCCTGCTCAACCCTCACCGACCCGACCCGGTTCTACTTTTGACGGTCTTGACCATGCTAACGAACATGGCTGTTAATTCTTCCGCCTCGTGGTGAAGCGGATTGAGACGTTCTTGATTGAAGATGTTTGCCTCGCCAATGAGCTCCAGCCAGTAAACTGTTTCTTCAAGTTCCTGCAAGCCACCTTCGACTTTGCTGATAAAATCCGCGTTCGACTTTGAGCGACAGGCTTCGTGATAATGCGCCCCGACTGAAATGCCTGAACGCAGAACCTGCTTGCCTAGCACCTGCGCTTCAGGGCTTTTAGGTAGTGCCACGTAAAGTTTAATGCTGCGTAGGGCAAAAGACTTGGTTCGCTGCCTTAAATCTTGTCGTCCTTCCTGATTCATCCCTCATCCCTCCGCCCTCATCCCTTCCTTCACGCCCACTCTAGAGCGCCTTTGCGCCACGCATAATAGTAGCCGACGATGAGGATGCCCAGAAAGACGAACATCTCGATAAGGGCGAACTTGGTGAACGAAAAGTCTTCGCCCATGTAGATGACGGCCCACGGCAGCAGGAAGATGGTCTCCACGTCGAAGACGAGGAAGAGCATCGCGACGATGTAATAGCGCACGGTGAAACGGTCGTGCGCTTCGGTCGTCGGGTCGATGCCGCATTCGTAGGGGCGCATTTTGCCCTTCTGGTAGATGGAGGGGCGAAGCAGGCGGCCCAGCACAATCGGCAGGACCGGGAAGACGATCGCGAAAGCGAAGAAGATCATCACCGGCCAGTAAGCCGCGAGCGGGCTGCCGACGCTCGCGGCGGTGTCGGCCGCGGCGGCGGGGCCGGTCATCGCCTGTAAAAGTAACGCGCTCAACATGGCTTGTTGCAGGAACCGGAAGGTCTGGGTGTGGTCAAGGTCAATGAACAGGCGAGAATATATTCGCGCCCGTGGTCGTGTGTCAACGAAGTTTGAAGAAATGATGAATGCGAAGTGATGAGTGATGAATGAAAGACAAACTGCTTTTTCATTCATCATTCATCATTCATCGTTCATCATTTGCCTTCTCGTGCGCGCCACCGGCGAGGATGCTCACGGCGTGGCCGAGCACGGGCCGGATGATGTTGAAGCACTCGCGCACGGCCTTTGGCGAGCCGGGCAGGTTGACGATGAGCGCGCCCGCGCGCACGCCGCACACGCCGCGCGAGAGCATCGCCGTCGGAGTCTGCTTTAAGGTCTCGGCGCGCATCGCCTCGGCGAGCCCCGGCGCTTCCCTCTCGATGACGGCGCGCGTCGCCTCCGGCGTATGGTCGCGCGGGCCGAGGCCCGTCCCGCCGGTCGTCACGATCAGATTCACTTCGGGGCGGTCGGCGTATTCACGCAATCTCTCGCTCAGCAATTCCAGTTCGTCGGGT
>JBOGOY010000930.1:0-2179 GCA_050748185.1 Pyrinomonadaceae bacterium | reverse complement strand
AGTTTGTGTAGTCGCGCGCACTACGGTCGAGCGAAAGATTGGTGGTTGAGGAGATGCAGACGAGGCCCGGCCGATGCTTAGCGACCGCATCCGCGAGCGCGTAGAGAGGCGTATTCGCGCCGAGGTTGACGACGCGCCAGCCCCCGGCTTCGAGCAGCACCTGAGCGCAGAGCGTCGGCACCTCGTGTAACTCCGACTCGACGGCACAGCAGACGGCCAGCGGCCCGCCGCCATTGGTCCCTTGCGCGGGTGGAGCGACGGCGCGACGCAGTGACGCGAGCGCACTGATGGCGGTGCGTGTCGCCAAGTGCTCGTCGGCCACCGTCATCTGGCCCCCGTGCCACAGTTCACCCACCCGCCGCAGACTCCCGCCGACCACCACATCGAGAATTTCCGCCAGCGGGGCACCCCCGAGATACAGGTTGATTAACAACGCCCCGGCCTCTGACTCACGGCCTTCGGCCAACGCCGCGAAAAAATGTTCGGTGTCCGCGTCAGTCAGCCCGCGTGCGTCGCGCCGCGACCCGGCCGTGAGTCCAGCGCTGTGGTCGCGCGCGGCAGACGCGGCCCCGCCGCCGCCACCGAGACCCCGCTCCTGCTGAAAGCGGGCCACGTCTTCCGGCGCGAAACGGCGGTGGCCGCCGACTGTCTTGACGGAAGACAAGTGCCCGGCATCGGCCCAGCGCTTAATCGTGGCTTCGCTGACGTGCCACAGGCGCGCCAGTTGTCTCGTGGTCAGGTGCTTGGTCGTGAGGGTATCGTTCGGCATGAGCGTTTCGGGCGGGTACAGCATAAAGTCTGCCGCACACGCTTACAAGTTTTATCTGGATGGTAATCGAAATAAACTGAAATGATAGGCGGGAGTTGTCTTTTCGCTTGAGCGTTTCGGGCGGGTTATGTTTACACTGTCAGGCGGGAGCGAAAAACGTCTTGAGCCGACAAAACTTCGTCACAGAGAGTCTGATCCACGCGACGCCCGAGCGCGTCTTCGCCTTTCACGAATTGCCCGACGCCTTCAGCCTCCTGTCGCCGCCGTGGGAGCGGGTGCGCGTCGTCCAGACGGCCGACATCTGGCGCGTCGGCTCGGAGGCGATCATCGAGACGCGCCTCTTCGGCCTCGTCCCGGCGCGCTGGGTCGCGCGCCACACCGTCTATGATCCGCCGCGCCTATTCGAGGACGTGCAGGTCTCCGGCCCCTTCCGTCACTGGCGTCACCGCCACGTCGTCAAGCCGCACCCCGTGGGCGCACTCTTGCGTGACGAGATCGAGTACGAGCCGCCGCTCGGTTTCCTCGGCCGCCTCGCCGCGCCCTTCCTCGTCGAACCGCGCCTCAAAAAGATGTTCGACTACCGCCATCGCGTCACCCGCGAGTGGTGCGAGAAAGATAGTGACAAGTGACAAGCGACGTGTGACGAGATCAGCACCTTCTTGCTTGTCACTCGTCGCTTGTCACTTGTCACT
Source organism: Pyrinomonadaceae bacterium (assembly GCA_050748185.1). Classification (GTDB taxonomy): domain Bacteria; phylum Acidobacteriota; class Blastocatellia; order Pyrinomonadales; family Pyrinomonadaceae; genus JACCRA01. The sequence continues at coordinate 718 of JBOGOY010000930.1, read as the reverse complement.
GATCATTCCATCTTCAGCGCCTTGCCCACCGAGGGGTCGCGGCGGACGCGCCAGATTTTCGAGTCGAGATAGTAGTGGATGAAGGCGTAGCCCCAGAAGAAGGCGGCGACCGTTTGCGTGAGCAGCGACTGCGGGCCGTTCGTCTCGTTGACGAAGCGGCGGGGCAGTTGGTACCAGAGACCGAAGAGGATGCCGAAGCCGACGTAATACAGCAGCCGCCGGCTGATCATTTCGGCCGCGCCGTAGCGCCCGCGTGCGTCTTCCCCACGCAGATACTTTTGGTTGTGGAACCAGATCAGGCGGTGGTATTGCAGGTTGTGATAGATGGTGAGGATCGCGACGATCGCGATCGGCTTGTGCGGCATCGGCGTCAGCAGTACGATCCAGTGCATCGGCACGGCCGCCGCGAGCAGCAGGTACTTCGGCAGGTTGAGCGGCTGGCCCTGCACGGCGCGTTGGACTTGCCGCCCCGCCCACGCGACGGCGACGGCGATGGTCGCGGCGAGCAGCGCCGTCGAGAGATAGCCGATGCCGGCCGCGAGCGTCGCGGGCACGCGCTCGATGGCTTCGGGCTCGTGCTCGACGAAGTAGACGAACGGGTAGGTGAGCGCGAGCAGAATGAACAGCCGATCGAGCGCGTTGTCGGCGGGCGCGAGATCGGCGTTCTTCTTTTTGTAGAGCACCATGAAGCCGTAGTGCTGCTTGACGAGGTGATAGT
>JBOGOY010000929.1:0-2180 GCA_050748185.1 Pyrinomonadaceae bacterium | reverse complement strand
AATTCCAGCAGTACGAGCCAGCGCAATACCTCGCGCTGCCGTAGGGCGCGTAGGGCGTCGCGCATCCCTTCCTTCAGACCGACCCACGTCGTCCGCGTTTCGGCCGCGGGCTCGTTGTCGTGCGCCGGCGTCGTCATCGGGTGACGGCGAACCGCCCAGACCAGCGCCAGCGAGACGAAGGCCAGCGCGCCGAACCACCCGCGCCACCCCAAGCCCGACGAGACGGCCGCGCCCAGCCCGAGCGATCCCGCGAGGATGCCGAGCGACCCCGCGAACGCCCAACGCGCCATGTTCTGCTCGCGACGCGAAGGATCGTCGTCCATCAGCGCCGCCTGCGACAAGTTGACGAACGCGCCCGAAGCCGGGCTGAACAAAATGTAAGCCAGCAGCAGCGGCAGGAAACTCGGGCTGAGCGCAACGGACAACAGGGACAGCGTGAAGCAGAGGCCACCCGCGAGCACCAGCGGCCGACGCCGCCACACGTCGCCGAGAATGCCGAGCGCGGGCTCGATGAGGTTGCCGGCGAGGGTCGGCACGGTGAGTAATAAACCGATCTCCGTATAGGTGAGCGCGAGGTCGCGGCGAACGAGCGGCCACGCGGTCTGCCGCGAGCCGTCCGCCAGTTCGTCCAAAAATTCGATAGCCAGCAGGGTGAAGATGAAAGGGACCAAACTCCGCCTGCCCCAGTGCCGAGCGCGCAGACGGGGACGCACAGTGTCTTGCTGAGACATTTGATGACTCCTCTTGGGTTCGGAAAGGTTGACGCTTGTGAGTGGTGAGAGAAAAGCGTCGTCCGAGGCGGAGGAATCACCGAGCGGGCAAGGGCGTACCGCAGCCGACGCGACATGGCCGGCGCGGTCGCGCGGGGAGTGTTAAGCCGTAAGGCTTACCAAGGCGGAAATGTCAGCGTGTGCTTCATAGAAATGATCGAACCTGAGTGCATTCGTCAGGATGAGTCAGTGGATGGTTCCCCATCGTGTGTGAGCCGCCTACCGGCCCTCGTTGACTTTCAACACGGCGAGGAACGCTTCCTGCGGAATCTCGACTTTGCCGACGCGCTTCATGCGCTTCTTGCCCTCTTTCTGCTTTTCGAGGAGCTTGCGCTTGCGCGAGATGTCGCCGCCATAGCACTTGGCGATGACGTTTTTGCCGAGCGCTTTGACGGTCTCACGCGCGATCACCTTGTTGCCGATCGCAGCCTGAATCGGAACTTCAAACAGTTGGCGCGGGATCAGTTGGCGCATCTTCTCGGCCAGCAACCGGCCGCGCGCCTGCGAGGTGCCGCGGTGGACGATGAGCGAGAGCGCGTCCACCGGCTCGCCCGCGACGAGGATGTCGAGTTTGACGAGGTCGCTGTCCCAGTGGCCGGCGAGGTGGTAATCGAGCGAGGCGTAGCCGCGCGAGACGGACTTCAGGCGATCGTAAAAGTCGAGCACGATTTCGTTCAGCGGCAACTCGTACACGAGCATCACGCGCTTGTCGGCGATGTATTCGAACTTCTTCTGCACGCCGCGCTTTTCTTCCAAGAGCGGGAGGATGCCGCCAAGGTAGTCGTCGGCCGACAGGATGGTGGCCGCGATGATCGGCTCTTCGATCTTCGCGATGTTGACCGGGTCGGGCATCTTCGCGGGCGAGTCGATTTCCAGCACCTCGCCGCCGGTCGTCGTCACGCGGTAGCGGACGCCCGGCGCGGTCGTGATCAGATCGAGGTTGAACTCGCGCTCCAAGCGCTCCTGCACGATCTCCATGTGCAGCAGGCCGAGGAAGCCGCAGCGGAAGCCGAAGCCGAGCGCGGTCGAAGACTCTGGCTCGTAGAAAAACGAGGCGTCGTTCAAACGTAGCTTGTCGAGCGCGTCGCGCAACTCTTCATACTGGTTGGCCTCGATGGGATAGAGGCCGGCGAAGACCATCGGCTTGATCTGTTGGAAGCCGGGGAAGGGGACCCGCGTCGGGCGCGCCGCCTCGGTGATCGTGTCGCCGATCTGCACGTCAGCGACCGTCTTGATCGAGGCCGTCATGAATCCGACCTCGCCCATGCCCAAAGACTGGATCGGCGTCGGACGTGGGCGGTTGACGCCGATCGTCTCGACGTAATACTCGCGTCCCGTGTTGAAGAAGCGGATCTTCATGCCCGGCCGGATCGTGCCGTCAATGATGCGGAAGAGCACGATCACGCCGCG
>JBOGOY010000928.1:0-2183 GCA_050748185.1 Pyrinomonadaceae bacterium | reverse complement strand
CTGTTACGTTGTCGGTCATCCACTTGCCCATCTCGTCGTGGATGACATACTGATTTTCGCCGCCCGGCTGCTTGATGAGTTGTTGATTGATTTCCTGCTGCCGCTTCAACTCCTGTTCGTAGAGGCGCGCGCCGTCCGCGCCGTTACGCGCGACGTTTTTGGCGAACTCGATTGCGGCCGGCGCGGCGACAAAGCCGCCGAAGACGCAACTGACCAGCGAGTTTGCGCCGAGGCGATTTGCGCCGTGGATCGAATAATCGCACTCGCCGGCGGCCAAGAGGCCCGGAATGTTGGTCCGCTGCTCAAAGTCAACCCAGAGGCCGCCCATCGAATAGTGTACGCCGGGGAAGATTCGCATCGGGACGTGGCGCGGATCGTCGCCGACGAACATCTCGTAGATTTCCAAGATCGCGCCGAGCTTGCGGTCGAGCGTCTCGGCCGGAATGTGGGTCAGATCGAGATAAACCTGATTGTCGCCGGCAACGCCATAACCGTCGAGGCAGACCTGAAAGATTTCGCGCGTTGCGATGTCGCGGGGGACCAGATTGCCGTAGGCCGGGTATTTCTCTTCGAGAAAGTAGAAGCGCTCTTTCTCCGGGATCGAAGAGGGATTGCGTTTATCGCCCTTCGCCTTTGGCACCCACACGCGGCCACCTTCGCCGCGGGCGGATTCGCTCATCAAACGCAGCTTGTCTTCGCCGGGGATCGAGGTCGGGTGGACCTGTATGAACTCGCCGTTGGCGTATTTGGCTCCCTGCTGATAACAGGCCGAAACGGCCGAGCCGGTGCAGACCATCGAGTTGGTTGATTTGCCGAAGATGAGGCCGGGGCCGCCCGTCGCCATGATCACGGCGTCCGCCGGGAAGGCTTTCACTTCCAGCGTCGCGCGGTCCATCGCGACGAGGCCGCGGCACACCTGATGATCGTCTAAGACGAGCGAAAGCATTTCCCAATGTTCGTACTTTTTGACCGTGCCCGAAGATTCGTAGCGGCGCACCTGCTCGTCGAGCGCGTAGAGCAATTGCTGGCCGGTCGATGCGCCGGCAAACGCGGTGCGGTGATGCTTTGTGCCGCCGAAGCGGCGGAAGTCGAGCAAGCCCTCTTTGGTGCGCGAGAAGGGGACGCCCATCCGGTCGAAGAGGTAGATGATCGACGGGGCCATCTCGCACATCTGTTTGGCGGGCGGCTGGTTGGCGAGAAAGTCGCCGCCGTACACGGTGTCGTCGAAGTGCTCGTGGGTCGAGTCGCCCTCGCCTTTGGTGTTGACCGCGCCGTTGATGCCGCCCTGCGCGCAGACCGAGTGCGAGCGCTTGACGGGGACCACCGAGAAGAGATCGACGTGGTGGCCCGCTTCGGCGATCTTCATCGCCGCCGCAAGGCCCGCGAGGCCGCCGCCGACGATCGCGATCCTGATGCCATTGGTTCCGGCAGTTGCCATCTTACAACGTCTCCTTACTTAACCTTTGTGACCGGCTGGTCCGGGTGGGCGGGGTTCGGGACCAGTCTGCGGTTAATGCAATCGACAAGCAGATCCAATTTCTCCAAGACAGTCTGTCCGATGAGAACTTCGTCGCCTAAAACGAGGGCTTCCTCCAGCGTGTCGCGACCGTCAATGTTAATGACCAAGGCTTCGGTGACGCCGACGGACTCCTTGCGACCGTCTGCGTATTCGGCGACGCGCTGACCGCGAATGTCGAGGCCCAGTTGCTCGACGACGTGGGGCGGCAGTACACAGCGGACGGCGCCTGTATTAATTAAAGCGTCCGCCTCGTAGCGCCGAACTTGCTCAGTCGCAAGTTGGCCCCGCCGCGCCAGCGCTTCATCACTGGCGTTCGTCAGTAGAGCGTGCGTCCTAACTTCGCCCATCTCAGTAAAGTATTCCCCCGAGCAGCCCGCCGGGGCGCATGAAGGCGACCATCGCATTGATGCCGACGGCGAGCAGCACGACGCCGATACTGATACAGGCGTAGCCCATCAGCCGCTGCGCGCGCTCGCCGATGACGATGCCCCAGTCAACCGCGAAGAGCCACAACCCGTTCGCGAAGTGCCAGACCGTCGCCGTGATGCCGATGATGTAAACGACGACGACCCACGGGATGCTGAACTCGCTCGCCACGATGTCGAAAGCGCGATCGGGCGCGTGGGCGACGGACGTTTCGTTAAGTCCGGGAATGAGCCCGAAG
>JBOGOY010000927.1:0-2183 GCA_050748185.1 Pyrinomonadaceae bacterium | reverse complement strand
CTCCGGTGGCCGACGTGCTGCTGGTCCATACGGAGGATTATGTGACGCGCCTGCGCGCGGGCGCGCTGACGGCGCGGGAAATCAGGCGGCTGGGGCTGCCGTGGTCGAAGGCGCTGGTGCGCCGCTCGTTCCTCGCGACCGGCGGCACAATAAACGCCGCGCGCTTCGCGTTCGAGGACGGCGTCGGCTCGAACCTCGCGGGCGGGACGCACCACGCTTTTCCCGATCGCGGCGAAGGCTTTTGCGTGTTGAACGACGTGGCCGTCGCGATCCGCGTGTTGCAGCGCGACCGGGAGATCGGTCGCGCCGCGATCGTCGATTGCGACGTGCATCAGGGCAACGGCACCGCGACGATCTTCGCGGACGATCCGTCGGTTTTCACTTTCTCAATGCACGGAGCGAAGAACTACCCGCTCTTCAAAGCTCGCTCGTCGCTTGATGTGGAGATGCCTGACGGAATCGGCGACGACGAATACCTCGAAACGCTTGCGCGCCACCTGCCGCGCGCCTTCGAGAACCGGCCGGATATAATCTTTTACCTCGGCGGGGCCGACCCTTACGCCGGCGACAAGCTCGGCCGCCTCGCGCTCTCGATCGCGGGGCTACGCGCCCGCGACGAGTTGATTCTGGCCGAATGCAGACGGCGCGGCCTGCCCGTCGTCACCGTCATGTCAGGCGGTTATGCGGCGGACATTCAAGACACGGTCGAGATTCATTGCAACACCCTCCGGGCGGTGCGCGCGGTCTTTGGGCGGGAGGGTGACGCGAACAGTTTTCACTGCGGAGACGCGGAAACGACGCAGAGGACCACAGAGGCGTAGGCGTTTATCTGAAATGTGAGATCTCAAAGTTGAACTTAAGAATTTGAAGTTTCAAATTTGAGCGCAAGTCTTTTGATTCATTTGAGAGTATGAGCGCATGAAAATCATCATCATCGGCAGTGGCTTCGGCGGGTTGGCGGCGGCAATTCGGTTGCGGGCGCAGGGCCACGAGGTCACGATGCTGGAGAAGCGCGACAAGCCCGGCGGGCGCGCCTACGTCTACGCGCAGGACGGCTTCGTCTTCGACGGCGGCCCGACCATCATCACCGCGCCGTGGATGCTCCGCGAGTTGTTTACGCTGTGCGGCAAACGAATTGAAGACTACATCGAGATCGTGCCGCTCGATCCTTTCTACAACGTCCGCTTCGAGGACGGCTCGGTCTTTCACTACAACGACGACCGCGCGTTGCTGTTGAAGCAAATTCGCGAATTCAACCCCGCTGACGAAGCCGGCTACCTCAGATTCCTTGACCAGACCGAGCGCATTTTTCAGAAGGGCTTCGAGCTGATCGACAAGCCGTTCACACGGTTCTCGGACATGATCAGAGTCATCCCTGATTTGATTCTTTTGCAGTCGCATAAATCCGTGGCCGGCCTCGTCAACGGGTACATCCGCGACGAGCGGCTGAGGCAGGTCTTCAGTTTCCACCCGCTGCTGGTCGGCGGCAATCCGTTTCAGAGCACTTCGATTTACGCGCTCATCCACAAGCTCGAACAGGAGTTCGGCGTCTGGTTCGCGATGGGCGGGACGGGCGCGCTCATCCGGGCACTGGTCCAGTTGTTGACGGACACGGGCGGCGTGCTGCGCCTCGACACTGAGGTCGAGCGCGTCGTCGTGAACCCGCGGACGCGGCGCGCGACCGGCGTGCGGCTGAAAGGCGGCGAGACGTTAGCGGCCGACGCCGTGGTGAGCAACGCCGACGTGGCGTTCACCTACCTGAATCTCGTGCCGCCGGAGTTTCGGCGCAAGAACACGGATCGCAGAGTGAAGCGACTGCGCTATTCGATGTCTCTCTTCGTCATTTACTTCGGCACCGACCGCAGATACGAACACATCGCGCATCACGAAATTATTATGGGGCCGCGCTACCGCGGGCTTGTCGAAGACATTTTCAGGCGCAAGGAGTTAGCTGAAGATTTTTCGCTCTACCTGCACCGGCCGACCGCCACCGACCCTTCGCTCGCGCCGCCGGGCTGCGACTCTTGGTACGTGCTCTCGCCCGTCCCGCACCTCGAAGGAAACACCGACTGGACCAAAATGGCGAAGCCCTACCGCGACGCGATCATCAAGTATCTCGAAGAGCGCTATCTGCCCGACTTGTCGCGGCATATCGTGACGGAACACTACATCGATCCGCTCCA
>JBOGOY010000926.1:0-2192 GCA_050748185.1 Pyrinomonadaceae bacterium | reverse complement strand
ACTGGGTAAGCGAGAGGCGGAAATGATGCGGCTATTGGAGGAGGAAGCACGCCGTCCTTTTGACTTGGGGACGGGAACGCTTCTTCGCGCTCTACTGCTGCGCCTCGACGAAACTGAACACGTACTGCTCTTGACGATTCATCACATCGCGTGCGACGGATGGTCAATCCAGATTCTGCGGCGAGAACTGGCAACTTTGTATAACGCATTCACCGCGTCCGAGCCTTCGACGCTTTCCGAATTACCGATCCAGTACGTCGATTACGCCGAGTGGCAACGCGAACAGTTGCAAGACGAGACGCTTCAGACCCAACTCGCCTACTGGAAGAAACAGCTCGAAGGCGAATCGCCCGCTTTGGAATTTCCCTGTGACCGCGCGCGACCGGCGATTCTCTCCGACCGCGGCGAGTTTCATCATTTCGTCATCCCGGAGCATTTGACGCAGCAACTCAAAGCGTTAAGCGGACAATCGGGCGTGAGCTTTTTCATGACGCTGCTGGCGGCGTATCAAACTTTTCTTTACCGCTATACGGGACAGGAAGATTTTTGCATTGGCACTGCCGCCGCCAACCGCGAAACGAGAGAGACGGAAAGCCTAATCGGATTGTTCGTCAACACACTCGTGTTGCGCGCGAGAATCCGACCTGAGATGAGCTTTCGTGAACTACTGGCTGAGGTCAAGCACACAGCTCTGGGCGCATACTCGCATCAAGATTTACCTTTTGAAAAACTCGTTGAAGAATTGCAACCAATCAGAAAGCTGAACGGCTCCCCGCTGTTTCAAACGATGTTCGTGTTGCAGAATACGCCGGGAACGGACGTAACGTTCAACGGCATAACTCTTCATCCGCTACGCATTGATTCGCATACCGCGAAATACGATTTAACCTTCAGTTTGCATGAGGACACGGAGATTCTTAACGGCACGTTCGAGTACAGAACCGAGATATTCGAGCGTGCGACGATTGCGCGCATGGCGCGGCACTTCCAAACGCTGCTCGAAGGCATCGTCGCGCAACCCGCCGCGAAGCTACACGCGCTGCCGATGCTGACAAGTGATGAGGTGCAACATCTGATTGCCGATTGGTGCGCTTCTGAAATCAAACCGATCCAACACGAGACGATTCACCAAGCATTCGCGGCACAGGTCAGACGCACGCCGGATGCGGTGGCTGTTGTATGCGGAGAGCGAAGGTTGACTTACCTCGAACTCGATAGGCGAGCCAACAAAGTGGCGCGCCAATTAGTAAAGAACGGCGCGCGTTCCGAAACTCTTGTCGGCATCTGCATGGAGCGTTCGGCGGAGCTGATAGTTTGTCTGCTTGGCATCCTGAAATCCGGCGCGGCATATCTTCCGCTAGACCCCGCATATCCTGAGGAGCAGTTGTTATTCATGTTGCGCGATACGAAAGCGTCATTGCTCCTGACTGAGACGCGATATGCAGATGTGTTCACCGCCGCGAACGTGAAAGTTATTAACCTCGATAAAGAATGGAACTCTCTCGAACGGGAGAGCGGCGGAAGCTTCGACGGCGAGCGAGCGCAGGAAAGCTTAACCAATCGTAATTTAGCTTATGTAATGTTCACCTCCGGTTCGACCGGGACGCCAAAAGGAGTAGCTATCGAACACCGTAGCGTGATGCGCTTGGTTTGCGCGGCGAGCTATGTTGATTTATCCGCCGCAGAAACTCTGCTGCATCTCGCGCCGTTTAATTTTGATGCTTCGACGTTTGAAATATGGGGTGCATTACTCAATGGCGCACAATTAGTTCTTTATCCTAACAGCACGCCGACGCCCCAAGAGTTGGGAGATTTCGTCCGCTTTCAGGGCATCACTACGCTATGGTTGACAGCGGCACTCTTCAACACGGTGATTGACGAAAACCCAAATGCTCTGGCGGGTGTTCGCCAACTGCTAATCGGCGGCGAATCGCTTTCTGTCACACACGTTCGTCGCGCACTGGAATTATTACCCGCGACAAACATCATCAACGGTTACGGTCCGACCGAGAACACGACCTTCACTTGCTGTCACCCGATTCCGCGCTGCTTGGATGATTCACTGCGTTCGATTCCCATCGGACGCCCGATAGCCAACACACAGGTGTACATACTCGACACGCACTTGAACCCCGTCCCCGTCGGCGTTGCGGGTGAACTTTACATCGGCGGCGACGGCTTGGCGCGCGGCT
>JBOGOY010000925.1:0-2196 GCA_050748185.1 Pyrinomonadaceae bacterium | reverse complement strand
GCCACTTCGCCGGCGGCGTAAAGTCCGGGCAGGGTGGTGCGCCCGTCGAGGTCGGTGCGGACGCCGCCCATGATGTAATGCGCGGCGGGCGAGACGGGAACAGGTTCGCGCGTGATGTCGAGGCCGTAACGCCGGCAGGTGTCGTGAATTTTCGGGAAGCGGCGGCGGACGAAGGAAGGGTCGAGCGCGGTCATGTCGAGGTACACGGCGCGCGTCGCGGTGCGTTCCATTTCCGCGACGATCGAGCGGCTGACGATGTCGCGCGGCGCGAGTTCCGCGCGCGGGTGATAGCGCGGCATGAAGCGTTTCCCTTCCTCGTTCCTCAGCACGCCGCCCTCGCCCCGCATCGCCTCGGATAACAGAAAGCGCGGCGCGCCCTCGACGCTCAAAGCCGTCGGGTGAAACTGCACGAACTCCATGTCGGCCAGTTCCGCGCCCGCGAGGTATGCCATCGCCATCCCGTCGCCGGTCGCCACCGCCGGATTGGTCGTGTGCAGATAGAGTTGCCCCGCGCCGCCCGAGGCGAGCACCACCGCGCGGGCGCGTAGTTCGCGTGGCGCGCGCGTCAACGGATCGAGAAAGCGCACGCCGCGGCAGCGCCCGTTTTCGACAATCAGGTTCTCGGTCGCCGCGTGCGGCAGAAACTCGACGCGCCGCTGACGTGTGGCCCGCGCCAGCAGCGCCCGGACGATCTCGTGGCCGGTCGCGTCGCCGCCCGCATGCAGGATGCGCCGGCGCGAATGCGCGGCCTCCTGCGTGAACAGCAGTTCCCCGCCCTCCCGATCGAACTTTGCGCCCCACTCGATCAACTCGCTCATGTAGCGCCGGCCTTCCTCGACGAGCACGCGCACCGCCTCTCGGTCGCACAGCCCCGCGCCCGCGCTAACGGTGTCCTCTTCGTGCAGCGTGACCTCGTCGTCCTCCGCCAGAGCGACCGCCACCCCGCCCTGCGCGTACTCAGTGTTCGACTCGCTCGCGCGCTCTTTCGTCAACACCGCGACCCGCGCGCCCGCGCCCTCGGCCAACTCCAGCGCCGCGCGCAACCCCGCGACGCCACTCCCGACGACAATGAAATCCGTTTCTTGTGATATGGGAATCAAGTGACGGCGATTCTAGCAACCGGTGATCAGCGAGGCAACGGATGGGGACGGGCGCGCAAGCGGCGTGTCTCCGGCCGCCTCGCGAGGGCGCAACGATGCGACCGCCGGACGACGCCGGCTGCGCGTTGTCGGTGCCCCTGCGCCGATGATAACAACCTCTTCGGGATGTTATCGAGGGAAACACCGTGATAACACGCCAAATCAGGAGCGTTATCACGGGAAACGCCGTGGTAACATCCGAATCGGGCACTTATCCCCGCCGCGGCGGGATAATGATAAGTTCGCGCGCTCACGTTGAAATCTTAAGCAGAGACGCGAGGCTTGCGTGTAACGAACGGCGCGCGGCTCTTTGAAATTCAAGTTGAATGTTTTATCTTCGCGGTGTGCCGCCGCGCTTTCGGGTCACGTCGAACGTGCAAGACGAAAGTGGAGCAGTTTCTTTGAAGGTAAGTTGTCGAAAGTTGTGTAGTTCCGATGAAGGCGCGCTCGAACAAGTCATTGGAGCGGAGCGCGAATCGCGCGGCTCTCATCGAAAACTCGTGTGTATCGGTGTTGTGTGCGCGCCCGCTCAATTCCAGCGTTAGACCGCTTGCGCTTGGGTAGGTCTATTGTCCCAAGCATAGCCACAGCGATTGCACACGCCGCGTAGCGTGTCCGTCATTACCCTGACGCTCCCGCATGAAGGGCATTCTTTCCGGTCGCGGGCGGCATCTTTGATTTCAGCGTCGGACATGCCCGCCCAAACTTGTCTCGCTACGTACATGGCGTAAGCGTCGTCTGTCATTCGTCGTCTGCGCTCAAGCTCCGCGAGCAGGTCAATGTAATCTTGACAGTGTTCGAGCGCGTGCCCATGCTCGTCTGTGAATTGATATTTTTCGAGAATCGCTCTGTAGTCCTTCATCGCTTCGCGTTCCTTTCATGTTCGCGGTCTAACAAACGATTGCAGCGCGACTCCATAATCGCTTCGCTCTTATGTCGCGGCTGAATCGCAGCGTTAGGCGCTCACGTTGAGAACGGAGGCTTTATGTTCAGCACTACAGAAGAAAAAAAGGAAGAACTCTCTTCACGCTTTCGCGTGCGTGAGGTTGTCCTCAAG
>JBOGOY010000924.1:0-2197 GCA_050748185.1 Pyrinomonadaceae bacterium | reverse complement strand
CAGCGAGGTCGAGGGCGAGGCCGTGTGGTCCCTGCTGGGGTTCCGCGTGGCGCTCGTGCCGGAGTAAGTAAAAATCGTAACCGATGCTACGCGCCGTTCGTCTTGTCAAATGAAGGCCGAATCGATGCGTCATTCTCCCCTGTGTGTCCGACGCGGCTCACTGAAATTCATTGGTCTGGAGAAAAGAAAAATGCGATTAAACGGTTCGAAGAAGTTGATCGGCGGGCTGGCGCTGGCGGGGACGGTGGCGCTGACAGGCGTCGTCGGGTTCGCCCAGCAACAGCAACAACAGCAGGAAGGTCCGACTACTGAGCACGCTGAAAAAGGTGGCCGTCATCACCGGCGACACAAAGGCGGCAAGGGCTGGCGGCGCGGCATGAAGGGTGGCTTCGCGCACAACCTCAACTTGACGGACGCGCAGAAGGAACAGATGCGCCAAATTTCCGCACGCCACCGCGAGAGCGCCAAGTCGCTGCGCGAGCAGGCACGCGCCACGCGCGGAACTCGTGCCGAGTTCAACGGCGGCACGTTTGACGAAGCGGCCGTGCGCGCGGCGGCGCAGGCGCGGGCCAATTCGCGGGTCGAGTTGCAAGTGGCGCGGGCGCGGATGATGTCGGAGATGCACGCCGTCCTGACGGCGGAGCAGAAGGCCCAACTCGCGGCCGAACGCCAGCAGTGGGAGCAGAAACGTCAGGAGCGTCGCGCCCGTCGCGGCGCCGGAAACGCCTTGCCGCGTTCGTAAGCAGCGAGAAGCGAAAGGGGCGGCCGACCACATGACAGCCGTCCGCCGTCAGACACAAGCAGCAGAAGAGGGCAGCCCCGCGCGCGGGGCTGCCGCTTTATTTTCGCCCGGCCGGTGGGCCGTTTAGTAATTCAATTCTTCGGGTGATGGGGGCGTGGTCAGTTAACCATTCATGGACGAGACAGCAGACGGCTCCATCCCCGCCACCATCACGGCGTCGCCGCCACCGTCGGCGCACGCGCCCGCCGGGCCGCCCGACGCCCAACTGGTAGCCCGCGTCGTCGCCGGGGATGAACAGGCCTTCGAGGAACTTTTCAACCGCCACCGGCGGCGCGTCGCGCTCGTCGCGGGCCGCTTCTTCCGCCAGCGCGAGCAGATCGAAGAGATCGTGCAGGAGAGCTTTACGAAGGCCTTCTTCGCCCTCGGCGACTTTTCCAACCAGCAGGAGGCGTCCTTCGCCGCGTGGATCGCACGCATCGCTTTCAACACTTGCTACGACGAGTTGCGCCGGATCAAGCGTCGGCACGAAGACGCGCTCGGCGACGTGTCGGAAGAAGAGGCCGTGTGGCTGAAGGAACAGGTGCGCGACGAGTCGGCCGGTCACGACATCGAGTCCGCCACGATCGCGCGCGATCTGGCCGGCAAACTGCTCTCACGCCTGAGCCCCGAAGATCGCTCGGTGCTCGTAATGCTCGACGTAGAGGGAATGTCGGTCTCCGAGATCGCGGAAGCGAACAAGTGGTCGGCCTCTAAAGTTAAAGTGCGCGCGCACCGGGCGCGGGCGTCGCTGCGCCGCGTGCTGGGCAAATTCCTGTAACCGCGTTATGCGTGGTTGCGTTTTCATTGATGAGGCGACATGGGTCAATTTTGTCGCCGGACAGAAGTGGGTGAAAGCCGATGGCCGGTAAACTGAAAAAGAATTTGACGGATGAGCGAATCGATCGGCTGGGCCATGCGTTGGTCCGCGCGTCCGCGGCGAACGAAGCGGAAGCCGAAGCGGCCGCGTCGGCGCCATTCCTTTATGCGCGCGTGCGCTCGCGGATCGCCGCCGAGCGCGAGCGGCGTCAAGAGGGGGAGCGCTGGCTGGCGCTGCTCGGCATCGTCTGGCGCGCCGTGCCGGCGATGGCGGCGGTCGCGGTGCTGGCTTTCAGCTTGTTCCTGTTCGCGAGTCTGGGCACGGGCGGCGGCGCGGTGGGCTTTGGCGACGAAGCGCTGCTCGGCGCAGGCGGCGCAGGCATCGAGCACGTGGTCTTCGCCGACCGGCGTCCCATGACCAACGACGAAGTGCTGGCAAGTATTATGAACGAAGAAGAGCGGGAGGCGCTGAGATGACCCCTCGCGGCACGACCCGCTTCAAAGTCTGGCTGGTGCTGGTGGGCGTGTTCACCCTCGGCTGCCTGACCGGCGCATTGCTCGATAGCGCGTATCGCCTGAAGGCCGACGGCCGCCCCGAAG
>JBOGOY010000923.1:0-2198 GCA_050748185.1 Pyrinomonadaceae bacterium | reverse complement strand
AGATTGCGCTTGTCGAAGCGAGCGCCGAGGCGGTAGGGTTATTATCAACCAGCAAGGTTGAAAAAACATGCAAGCAGACATTCGAGAAATTTATCAACAGACGATTCGCTCCCTCTCCGAACAGGAAAAGCTGCAACTCGCGGCTTTAATACTCAACGACATCTCACGCGCTCCGGGCGGCGATGAGGCGCAAGCGACGCCCACACGCCAAGGCGACATCACTAAGTTTTTCGGCACGGCTCAGGGCGGCGATCCACAAGGCCCGGACAACGAAAAGATTGACGCCGACCTCGCTCGCGCCTACGCCGGCAATCACGAAAACGAAAACTGATGTTGATTGATATTTCGGAAAGGATTTAGCAAGCAGATGAAACAACTATTCACCGCCAGCACGTGGCAGGAAGGCGAATGGCACATCGCCCAATGCGTCGAGGTTGACGTTGCCAGTCAGGGCGCGACCGAAGCCGAGGCGCTGGACAATCTACGCGACGCTCTCGAACTTCACTTCACGCCGCCCGTCGCCACCATCGCGCCGCAGGTGCGCGCCATCGAAGTGGACATCAAAGCGGCATGAAGCCGCTCCCGTTCCGCGAGGTCAAACGCAAACTCGAAGCGGCGGGCTTCACAGAAGCCGGTCAGACCGGCAGCTACCTCAAGTTTGCTAAAGCCACAGTCGAGGGCACGCGCACCGCCACCGTCCCGAAGCACCGTGAAGTCGCCGTCGGAACGCTTCGCAGCATCATGCGCCAAGCCGGACTCAGCGCGGAAGAGTTCGACGCGCTCTGATGCGTCAACCCACGCGACAGCCACCATGCACGAGATTGACCGACTCGTCTATCAACGCTCGGACCTCACGCCCGGCGAAACCTGCGATTGTCGAAGCGAGTGCCGAGGGGGTGAGTTATACTCTCGTCATCCGGCAGCAAAGGAGTTGTCATGTACACGATTTATCAAGTCAACGCAGACGAACTCGACCAGCGGTTTCTCGACGCGCTGAAAGCGATGTTCAAAAACAAAGAGATCGAAATCGCCGTCTACGAGCGCGACGAAACCGCCTATCTCCTGCGCTCTCCGGCGAACCGCGAACGCCTCCTAAACGCGATTCAAGACGTGGAGCGCCGGCACAACGTCGTCACGCCCGAACAGGAACAGTTTCAGTGAGACTCATCGCGTTTCACCAGACTGCCTTCGACGATTACAGCGAGTGGGCGAAGCTCGACCGGAAACTCTTTGAGCGAGTGCACCGCATAATCATCGAGACCGCTAAGACTCCCTTCGACGGCATTGGCAAGCCCGAACCGCTCAGGCACGAACTCAAAGGCTACTGGTCACGCCGCATCAACGACGAGCACCGCCTTGTTTACAAAGTTACGGACGACCAAATCATCATCGTCTCCTGCAAATACCACTCCGAGGCTTGAGCCGCCCCCGACTTCTCATGTCAACAGAATTGAAGAAGAAGACGCTTAAACTGATCGCGCGGTTGAAAGCCGAGTACCCCGACGCGCGCTGTTCGCTGAATTACACGAGCCCGCTCGAACTGCTGCTCGCGACCATCCTCTCGGCGCAGTGTACGGATGAGCGGGTGAATCTCGTCACCGCCGAACTGTTCCGCAAGTACCGGCGGGCCGAAGACTATGTACGGGCCGAACCCGCCGAACTCGAAAAAGACATCCACTCGACCGGCTTTTTCCGCAACAAGGCGAAGGCGATTCAGGGCGCGTGCCGGATGATCGTCGAGGACTACGATGGTGAGGTGCCGGCGGACATGGAGAAACTGCTGGCTTTGCCCGGTGTGGCGCGCAAGACGGCGAACGTGGTGCTCGGCAACGCCTACGGCGTCGCCTCTGGCGTCGTCGTGGACACGCACGTCTCACGCCTCTCGCGGCGGCTGGGCCTGACGGCGCACGAGCCGCCCGAAAAGATCGAGCGCGACCTCGTCGAACTGGTCCCGCGGAAAGATTGGGTCATCTTCCCGCACCTGCTGATCGCGCACGGGCGCAAAGTCTGCAAGGCGCGCGGGCCGCTGTGCGGCGTGTGCCCGGTCGCGCCGCTCTGCCCGTCGCGCGAGTTGTTTATGTGAAGCTGAAAGCCAACGAGGCGCGCGGGAAGTTCATGTGCGACTCTTTAGACCGGTTGACAATTGAATGGACAGTGCAGCGTTCCGCCTTCAGGCGGCTCTGGGGCGACGGGAAAGC
>JBOGOY010000922.1:0-2203 GCA_050748185.1 Pyrinomonadaceae bacterium | reverse complement strand
AAGCGTAGACGCGACCGCTCAAAGCGACCGGGTGCTTACCGTCGGCCAGTGTGCCTTCGTGGCTCATCATCATGCCCGGCTGGACGCCGCCCGCGCCGCTGATGATGCCCGCGACGCGCCGGTCGTAGGCGCGCGCGGTGAGCGCCAATTTGCCGGGGTTTGTTGGATCGATGGAGACCACCATCCCCGCTTGCACCTGCTTTGTGTTCGAGGTGCCGCCCGCCGCCGTCGAGGCGTTGACATCGAAGTTCTCGGCGAAGTCCGCGCCGCCGGTGATGCGGAGCACGTTGACGCCGGTGACGCCTGCGGTGTCGATAGTCAGGCGCGCGCGCCCCACGGTGCGGTCGTAAATGGCGAACAGTCCGGGGGTGCCGAAGACTCCGTTTTCGAGAGTCCAGACGCGGTTCTGTCCGTTGATGGTGCTATTGAGGCTCAGAATCGCCCGCTCGTTCAAGCTCTGCACCGAGGACTCGACAAAGCCTGTACCTGCTACGTGCAGCTTCACGAGGGGATTCGCCGCGCCGATGCCGACTAAGCCTGCCGTGTTAATGACGACCCCGCTGGTCGGAGCCGGAATGCCGCTGTTCGGGCTAACGAGTAGTTTGAGGGTCGAGCCGTCGAACCTGACATCTGCTCGGTTGATCCTTGAGATGCTCATCCCTGTCTCAGCATTGGGTGAGCCGAATGCTATTGAGCCGCTGTTCGGTGTGACGCGAACGCCACCGACCACATCCAGCTTTATTCCGGGGGTCGGAGAGATCGTCCCCATGCCGATGCTGCCGGCATCGTCAATCATGAAGTCGTAGATCGCCGGGCTCACTCTGGTACCCGGATTGCTGGTGGTGCGGAAGAAGAATAGCCCGCCGTTCGATTGGCCGATGCCGAACCGCTGCCCGGCGTTATTCGCCCCCCAACCGATCGCCGAAGCGTTCGTAAAATCCAACGCCCCGGACCAGCTATTGGTCGTCCACAGGGGACCACCGGCAATGCTTAGTGAATGATTAGGTGTCGCCGTGCCGATGCCGACGTTAGTCGCCGAGAGCGTGCCGCCGACAGTGCCGTTGCCGCTGACGTTGAAATTACTGTCAGCTTGTCGAGCGGTCGTGTTCTGGACGTAGTGCGGGCTCTCCGGCGCGGGCGGCCCGCCGTCAGTCAGGCGCGGATCGTCCGTCTTCACATACTGGTCGGCCGCCACGCCACCTAATTGCGCCGCATCGGTCGCCGTGGTCGCGGTCGTCGCCGTGTCGGCGGTGGTCGCATTCGTCGCGGTGTCGGCGGTCGCCGACTTGATGCTGCGGATGGCGTAAGGCGTCGAAGTGATCGGCCAGCGCGGTTCGAGCGTGGTGAAGGCATCTTCGCTGTCGCCGGGGCGGACCCCGATCTCCAAGAAGCGCTCGGTCCCGTCGAACGAGTCGCCGAAGTCGAGCGCCACGACGAAGCTGCCGTCGATCACCGGTATATCTTCGCGCGTGAGCAGATCGCCCAGTTGTGTGCCGGCGGCGTCGTAGAGCGTGAAGGTGAAGTCGTGGGGACCGACGGCCAGCGCGCCTTCGTTCGTCAGGCGTCCCTGATAGGTGAAGGTGGTCGTCTGCGCCTGCGCCGTGCCGAAGGCGAACAAGCAGAGCAGCAGCGTTGGCAGCGCGTGTTGAGCAATGGACAGGCTAAGGGTGCGGGACATGGATTTTCGAGCCTCCTAGAGTGCCGGCAGCAGCCAGAAGAGACGAGCCGGGTAGAGTGTGGGGCTAAGTCTGAGTGAGCAATCGCGTTGGCATCGGGCGTCCACTCATGGCGTTTTCGCGGATCTGTGTAGCTGTCGCGATCGAGGGATGCGGGCAGACGCCGAACAGCGTCATGGGGACCGAGCTTCAGAGTAAAGGCTGACACAAGTGTTCAAAGCGGATCAGGAAATTCATGACGGCATCACTTCTCGCTGGTCCAGACACAGGCGCGGGAGCGACATAGTGTCGAAAAATCTTTCGCCCGGGAAAGACCGACATGCGTCTGCACGTTATCTCCCCTTGCTTCGGAGCTTACCTGTCGCTTCTATTAACTAGTGGCGGAGACCCGGCAAACATATCGCAGAACTTTTTATCTGAGCGAGAAGCGTTCGTCACGGCGGGTGAGCCGGGCTGTTTGACGGGCGGGATAAGGCGAAGTGGGAACGAGGGATTGCAGTTTGCGCGTTGGAGGGATTGAACGAGGA
>JBOGOY010000921.1:0-2207 GCA_050748185.1 Pyrinomonadaceae bacterium | reverse complement strand
CCGGCTGTGCGGAAAGGCTCAGCTTTTCCGTCACGCCGCCTCTTGCTCTTTGAGGCCGCGCCTCCGCTCTGCCGGTGTTCGAGGCGCAGCCTCTCACAATAAAGGGACCAGTTTGCGGAAAGGCACAGCCTTTCCGCACATCGGGGCGGCACAGCCGCGAAAGGAGGAAACCACATTGATGCTTTCATCCTTAATTGACACGCATGGAACAATCCCACTTCTCCTGTCATGTCAAACGCTCTCGACTTGATTCGCCACGCCGCCCGGCGCGAGTTCGTCGCGCTGCGACACAGAGGCGGGCGCGAAAGCGTAGCTCGCCAGCCACGCGACCAGAAACGTCACCGCGCTCCCGACGAGCACGTACCAAGTCCACGCGAGCGGCGTGTAGAAGCGGACGTAGAGCATCACCAAGATGCTCGCCAACATCCCGACGAGCGCCGGCGGCTCGCTCGCTCGTCTGAGGAATGTGCCGACGAGGAAGACGCCCAAGACGGGACCGTTGATCAGCGAAGCGATCGACAACGCCTGATCCAGCGCCGAACGGTTCCGCCGCATCAGCACCAGTGCGACGGCGATCTGCAACAGCCCCCACACGAGTGTCAGCCAGTGTGAGACGCGCAAGTAATGGCGGTCTCCCCGGCCGCGCGCAAACGGCTTGTAGAGATCGTTGACCGCAGTCGCTGCAATCGCGTTCAGAGACGAAGAGAGCGCCGCCGCGAAGATGGCCGCGACGACGAGGCCTGACAAGCCTGACGGCAAATGCTTCGTGATGAAGTCGGGGAAGACGCGGTCGCCGCCCGCGAACGGGAACGCGGCTTGCGCCGCTGGCAGTGTCGCGTAAGAGGCGTCGGCGAAAGGTTGGTAGAACGCGAACAGCAGCACGCCGATGAACAGGAAGCCGATGAACTGCGCGAGCACCACCGCGCCGCTCGACAGCAAGGCGGCGGCGGCGCGCCGCGGCCGGTCGGTGCACAGGTAACGCTGCACGAGATACTGGTCGGTGCCGTGCGTGCTCATCGTCAGGAAACAGCCGCCGATGAGTCCCGCCCAGAACGTGTAAGTCTTGGTGAGATCAATCGGCAAAGTGAAGTTGAATGTTCCGCTCGTGAAGGGTAGGCCGAGGGCGTAATTGGTCTGCCGCAGGCCGAAGTCGATCACGTCGAACTTGTCGTATTGACTGCCGAGCGAAAGAGCCGAGCCGAATCCGCCGCCGATCGCCGAGACGAGCACCAGCATCGCCGCCAGCGCCCCGACGAGGTAGATGCCGAGTTGCACGACCTCGACCCAGATCACCGCTTCCATTCCGCCGTAGTAGGTGAAGATGATCATCACCGCGCCGAGCAGCACGATCGACCAGATGACGATCTGCTCGGGGTTCGCCTGCGGCTGGAAGGTCGTATAGACGGCGGCGAGCACGATTGCCGTCAGCAGCAGCCGCACGCCGTCGGCGATGTTCCGCATCACTACGAACAGCGCCGCCGCGAGCATCTTGATCTTCAGGCCGAAGCGTCGCTCTAAAAGCTGATAGACGGTCTGCAACTCGCCGCGAAAATAAGACGGAATGAAGAGCAGCGAGATGACCACGCGCCCGAGCATGTAGCCGAAGACGAGTTGCAGAAATTGAAAATTGCCGCCGCGCGCGAAGGCGATGCCGGGCACCGAGATAAAAGTGATGGTCGAAGTTTCAGTGGCGACGATCGAGGCCGCGATCGCCCACCACGGCACCGTGCGGTCGCCGAGGAAATAGTCGCGCGTCGTCTCCTGCTTACCGGAAAACCACACGCCGAAGAGTGTGATACCGAGGAGGTAAGCGGCGATGATGGCGAGATCAAGCAGTCTCATGACGCTTCACTTGTGTCTCTTGCGCGCTGCCGCGCGGGCACACGGCCCTGTGTGCGTTCCGCGGGCTGAAGACGTTGCCGAGTTTTCGAGCTTAGTAAGCGGACAGAGCCAAGACCAACAGGATCGGGAGAGCGCTGCCATCGTCCGGCTCTACGTTTGCGCTCAATCTTACACGATCAGTTCCGCATCGTCACAACCGCCCGTGTTCGATCAAGTCTCGCAGCCCGCCGATGCGCGCGCAGACTGCGTCAGGGTAGAGATTCAAGGGATCGAGCAGAATCGCCCTCAGCCCGGCGGCGCGCGCGGCCAGCGCGTCGTGGCCGTAAGAGTCGCCGACGTAGACGGCTTCGGCCGGCGCGAGGTTG
>JBOGOY010000920.1:0-2208 GCA_050748185.1 Pyrinomonadaceae bacterium | reverse complement strand
CCGTCTATCCGCTCGCCGAGTTCGTCTTCGTCGGCGGGAGCATCGCCCGACACGGCGGTCACAACATACTGGAACCGGCGGCAGCAGCCCGGTGCATCCTGACCGGCCCACATACTTTCAACTTCGAGGCCATCGTCCGCGCCTTCCGCGAACAGAAGGCGCTCGTGCAACTGCCCGAGAGCGCGCAGGCGGAAACGCCCGCCGCACTAGCTGACTTGTTACGCGAATTACTCGGCGACGAGGAACGACGCGCACACATGGGCCAGCGCGCACGGGCCGCACTCGACGCAAGTCGCGGCGCGACTGAGCGGACAATCCGCTTGCTCGCGCCGCTGTTGGAATCACGCGGAGTTGGGTCTGAGGAGCAGACGTTTTAGGCTGCTTCGGTTACTACATGGCGTCAACTCCCACAGCGGTGCTCGCCCCCTTGAGCGCGCTCTACGGCGCGGCGGTGCGGGGGCGTCTCGCGCTGTACAGGTCCGGTGTGCTTCGCTCGCACCGGATCGGCGTGCCCGTGATCAGCGTCGGGAACATCACGGCCGGAGGGACCGGGAAGACACCGCTGGTCCAGTGGGTGGTGCGCGCTCTGGCTCGGGAGGGCCGGCGCGTGTGCGTGCTGAGCCGAGGTTACGGGCGGGAGAACGAAGGGCGGCGCGTGCTGGTTTCGGACGGCGAGCGGGTGCTGGCCGACGCGCGCGCGGGAGGCGACGAGCCGCGCCTGCTCGCCGAAAGTCTGCTCGGCGTCGCCGCCGTCGTCTGCGATGCCGACCGGGTCGCGGCGGCGCGGTGGGCCATTGATAATTTAAGCAGCGAAGCGTTCGTGCTCGACGACGCTTTTCAACACTTGCGGATCGAGCGCGACCTGAACATCGTCACCGTTGACGCGCTCGATCCGTGGGGCGGCGGGCGGCTGTTGCCGCGTGGACGTTTGCGAGAGCCGCTCTCGGGACTCCGGCGGGCCGACTGCGTCGTGATCACGCGAGCCGAATTGGCGCGCGATCTCCGCTCGCTGCGCGACGAGGCCAAGCGATTGAGCGGCGGCCGGCCGGTCTTCGCGGCTGACACGCGCACCGCGCGCATTGGTCCCCTCGACTCGGCGGCGCGCGTGTCAGGGTCGGGCGTGGGACCAATGGGCAACCACCCCTCCGACCCGCTGGCCGCCTTCTGCGCGCTTGGAAATCCGCAGGCGTTCTTCGTGCACGCGCGTAACATCGGCCTGCAACTGACTTGGGAACGCGCCTTTCTCGATCACCACGCCTATACGCAGGAGGATGTGGATGCGCTCGTGCGCGAGGCGGCGCGGCGCGGGGCCGGGGCGCTGCTGACGACGGCGAAAGACGCGGTCAAGCTGCGCGGACTGGCATTCACTCTTCCGTGCTACGTGCTGGAAATCGAGTTGGCGTTTGAAGACGAGGCGCGGATGATCGAGACACTGAGGAGCGCCCTGCTCGCTGAGCAGTGACAGGTAAACGGTGGCAGGAGGAAGACAGTTCTGTCTTGTCATCAGTCACTGTTGTTACCTGTCACTGGTCATCCGTCATTTTTGAGCGATCAGTTGTCAGGAACAGTCTCCGCTCCCGTCGGCGGGGAGACTTGCGGGACCGGCGGCGACGCACGGCGCGAAGGTGTCGGGAGGGTGCGCGGGGTCGGCTTCGGCGGGGGCGGATCCTCGCCGCCGGTGGAAGGTGTCGGACTCGCGCGCGGCGTGGGACTGGTCCCACGGTTATCATTTCCCGCTGCCGGAGTCGGCGACGGCCCTCCCGCCGAGTTGGCATTGGCGGCTGAATTATCATTCGCCATATCGTTAGAGTTCCCGACCGGCAGTTCGGCGGGCGAAGCTTCGACGGACGGCAGGCCGACGCTGCTCGCGTCGCCAATCGGCGTCGCGCTTTCTCTCGCGGCGGGTGTGCCGGCGGGCACGACCGCACTCCCCGAACTCACGCCGCTCTCGCCCGCGCCGGTTGGCGGGGCCAGCGGCTCGACGGGCCGCGCGTTCGGGTCCGCGGCGAGCGGCGCTCCATCATTACTATCCGCCGGGGCCGGATCGCGCTGCATCGCAAAGAACACTCCCATCAACGCCACCAATAACAAGGCCGCCGGGATCATGATCTTCCACGGGTTAAAGCCAACTGCCGGCGGGGGAGGCGTCGTGGGGGCCGCCGCCGCCGGGCTGGTTCTGAAATTAACGGCATCGACAGGGCTGTGTCC
>JBOGOY010000919.1:0-2214 GCA_050748185.1 Pyrinomonadaceae bacterium | reverse complement strand
CCTCGGAGATGCAACGCATGGGCGCGCAAATCCATATCGACGGCCACACCGCGATTGTGGACGGCCTCGTGCCTCTGACGGGCGCGCGCGTGCAGGCGTCGGATTTGCGCGCCTCGGCCTGTCTCGTGCTGGCGGCGCTCGTCGCCGAAGGCGAAACCATCGTCGAGCGCGTCTATCACATCGACCGTGGCTACGAGAAGATCGAGACCAAACTCCGACACGTCGGGGCCGACATCGAGCGCTTGCGCGAGTCGGTGACGGCCTCTCTCAACGCGCCGCCGGACGCCGAACTCGGGGTGCTCTGATTTTGAAAACGATGAATGAGTCGAAGTAGCCAGTAGGAGATTCTTTCTGTTAACTACTGACTACTGGCTATTGACTACTTCTTTTATGCCTGATCAAAACTGTCTCTTCTGTCGCATCGTCGCGGGCGAGATTCCCGCCGACCTCATTTACCGTGACGAAACGGCGGTCGCCTTTCGCGACATCAACCCGCAGGCCCCCGTGCACGTCCTCGTCATCCCGCGCGCACACGTTGTCTCTCTGAGCGAAGCGGCGGAGGAGGGCGAGCCCGCGGCGCTCGGCCGACTCATGCAGGCTGCGGCGCGCGTGGCCGCGCAGGAGGGGTTGCGCGAGGGCGGCTACCGCACCGTCATCAACACGGGCGCGGGCGCGGGCCAGTCGGTCTTTCACCTGCACGTCCACGTCCTCGGCGGCCGTCCCTTGCGCTGGCCGCCGGGATAAGGGTGGAGTGATGAATGCGGAATGATGAATAAAAGGCAGTTGCTTCTCATTCATCATTCATCATTCCGCATTCATCATTTGCTTACCCCGCCGTCGTCGCCGCGCGTTCGGCCGCCGCTTCTTCTTCCAGCGCGCCTTCCGCCTCTTGGTCCCTCTCTTCCTTCAACAGCGAGGTTTCGTAACGCACATCGCCGACGAGCGTTTCCATGATGGCTTTGGCGAAGCCGAGGATGGCGGGGCCGAGCACGATGCCGGGGATGCCGAAGGTGAAGACGCCGGTCACGAGCGCGACGAGCATCCAGTAAAAGTTGAAGCCGCCCGCGCCGTGTGCGGCGAGTCGCGGGCGCAGAAACAGAGACGAACCGACGGTCAGCATCACGCCGACGCCGAAATAGATAGCCGCGCTCATCGGCTCGTTGCGAAAGACCAGCAGGTAGATGCTGACGGGGATGTAGATCGCCCACTCGCCGAGCAACGGGAAGAAGCCGACGAGGAAAGCGATGATCGCCAAGACCGCCGCGAGCGGCACGCCGAAGACGAGGTTCAGGACGCTGATCACCGCGGCCTTCACCAACTGGTCCACGAAGACGGCCCTGAGCGCGCCGCGCAAGGCGCTGCCGACGTTGTCCGACAAACGCTCGTAGAGCGGCAGATAGTCGCCGGGGACGCGCACCTTGATGTAATTGGCGAGGCGCGCCCGCTGCGTCAGCACGTAGAAGACCGTGAAGAAAAAGATCGAGAGCGAAGCGAGCAGCAGCGCCGCCCGCTGGCGCAGGGATTGGATCGCATCGGCCGAGCGCGTCACACCTTCGGCGAAAGCCGTCTGCAAGGTGACGCGCACGCCCTGCCGGCTGATCGGCACGTAGCGTTCGACCGAACGCGAGATCGATTCGATGATTTCCGCGTTCTTCTCCTGCACGAAGTTGGAATAGCCGGAGAGTTGGTACCAAGCGTAGCCGACCAGCAGCACGAGCGGCACGACGATCAACGCGATCGTGACGAGCGCGCTCCCCGCCCGCGCGCGCAAACGCCCTTCGAGCCACTCCTGCACCGGCAATAGATAGACGCCCGCCACCACGCCCAACAGCAGCGCCGTCAGCACCTGACCGACCAGCAGCGCGAACAGCGCCAGCGCCAGCAGAACCAGCGTGCCGTACACCGCGATCCGCTTCGCCTCGCCGATCGTCAGATCGCTCAAGCGCCGCGTGTCGTCGTGACCGTTCTCTTTGTCTCGGGACATGTGGTGACACTCTCCGACTAACTGTGCATTGAGTCAATGATTAGTTGAGCGCGTATGTCGGCCGGTTCATGAAAGCGTGGATCGGTCGGAAACACCATGAGCCTTCGTCGTCAGGCGACAGGTCGCCGCCGCCGGGAGCGCGAGGCCGTTTCTACACGAGTGTGGTTGTGCTTCGCGGCTGCGGCCGCCTGATGTGCGGTGAGTCTCTGACTCACCGTGAGTGGCACTTC
>JBOGOY010000918.1:0-2215 GCA_050748185.1 Pyrinomonadaceae bacterium | reverse complement strand
GCCGGGGGAAAACGCGGCGTATGTTATCGTCCCCCCCCCCCTGTCTTGTCAACAACTTTTTCGCCGTTCATCCTCGGAAGGGAAAAACCGGGCCATATGCTATACTGCCCGGTTAAATGCGACCAATATTTTTCGACTTGGGTGTGACGCCTTCGACGGCGAGAATGTGGAGTAAAGTAAAACTGTGAGCAAGGTAATCGAAATCATCCCGCTCGGCGGCATCGGCGAGTTCGGGATGAACTGCATGGCGGTGCGCTACGGCGACGAGATGATCGTGGTGGACGCCGGCATGGGCTTTCCCGAAGAGACGGCCTACGGCGTGGACGTGTGCGTGCCCGACTTCGACTTCCTCGAAGAATACCGCGACGACCTGACCGCGATCGTGCTGACGCACGGGCACGAAGATCACTTGGGCGCGCTGCCCTACATCCTGAAAAAGTTCAACGTGCCGGTTTACGCCTCGCACTTCACCGCGGGGCTCGCCGAGAGCAAGCTCGAAGAGCACAACCTCAGCGACGACGTGCTGATGCACCGCGTCGAGCCGCGCCAGCGGGTCGAGATCGGCGTCTTCGCGGTCGAGTTCATTCGCGCCTCGCACTCGCTGGTCGATTGCTTCTCGCTCGCGATCACGACGCCGGCCGGGACCATCATCCACACCGGCGACTACAAGATTGACGAGACGCCCGTCATCGGCGAGCCGGTTGACCTGCGGACGCTGCGCCGCTACGGGCAGGAGGGCGTGCTCGCTTTGCTGTCCGATTCGACGAATGCCACCGTGCCGGGCCGGACGCCTTCGGAGCGCGCCGTCATCCCGGCCTTCGAGGAAATCTTCAACGAGGCCGAGGGGCGGATCATCGTCGCCGCGTTCTCTTCGTCGATCCACCGTTTGCAGATCGTCTTTGACGTGGCGCAGCAGTTCGACCGCAAGGTCTGCGTGCTCGGCCGCTCGATGCTGAAGAACGTCGAGATCGCCGACCGGCTCGGCTACTTGGACGTGCACGAGAACCAGATGGTCTCGCTCCAACAGGCCAGACAGATGCCCGACGACGAGATCGTCTACCTCGTCACCGGATCGCAGGGCGAGCCGCGCGCGGTGCTCGCGCAACTGTCTTCGCAGTCTTACAAAGGGATGGCGATTGAAGAGGGCGACACGGTGGTGCTCTCGGCGCGCATCATCCCCGGCAACGAGCGCGCCATCTCGCGCCTCATCGGCGACATCTACAAACGCGGCGGCAACATCATCGACGAGAAGCGTCGCCTGATTCACGTCAGCGGCCACGCCTCGCAGGAAGACATCCGCATCATGACGGAAGCCGTCAGGCCGAAGTTCGTCGTCCCGATCCACGGCGAATACCGGATGCTCTACCGCCACAAAGAGTTTCTCAAAAACCACATGAACATCGCCGAAGAGAGCATCGTCCTCATCGAAAACGGCGACGTGCTGGAACTCGACGGCGAGCGCGCGAAGGTCATTGACAAGCGCGACGTGGGCCGCGTCTTCATCGACGATTCGGGCTTCGAGGAGATCGGCCGCGAAACCGTCAAGGCGCGCAAGCAACTCGCCTTCGACGGCGTGGTAACGCCGGTCGTGACCCTCAACGAAGAGACCGGCGCGCTCGAATCCCCGCCCGAGATCGTGACCCGCGGCCTGATCGGCGCGGAAGGTAACGGCAACGGACTCGTGCGCGAAATGCAGCGCATCGTGACGCAGGCGGTCGAGGCCGCGCCCGCCGCCGAGTTGCGCGACATGAGCCTTTTGAAAGAGCGCGTGCGGGTCGAACTCAAACGTTACATTCAGAAACAGACCGGCGCGCGGCCGGTGATCCTGCCGGTGGTGGTGCAGGTCTGAAAAGGTGACAGGTGACGGGTGACAGAAGAAAGCCGCGGTGCGCGGGACACCGAGTACCGCGAGTGGCAGAGAGTGACTGTCGCTCTAAATTGAATCATTAAAGATTGGGACGGAAGATTGAACCACGGAGGACACGGAGGTTTATCAATATGCTCAGCCGCCGCATTCGTTTGACTGCCTCTGTGTCCTCTGTGTTCTCCGTGGTGAAAAATCTTATGTCCCAACCTTCTATGCTTGGTTTAGCCGGCTAAGGAGCCGTAAAAAAATAACTTGTGCATTTACCGAACACGATTATTTCCGTCGTGGATAAATCGTGTAGTTCCATTTAGGGAAACGCTTATGCGGACGCAACGACAAACTTTCAAA
>JBOGOY010000917.1:0-2223 GCA_050748185.1 Pyrinomonadaceae bacterium | reverse complement strand
CGATTAGTTGCGGCCTTCAGGTTGAAGTTCAAGATCGGACAGCTCAAAAACAACGGACAACTGACCACGGACAACGGACTATCTCGTTAAATCAAGCACGGGCGAAGAAGTGGGACGAAACACGGGGCGCGGATGGGCGGCGGGCGCGTGGCCCTTCGGCTGGCTGCCGCCGTCTTCGCCGTGCGTGAAGTCGTCGCCGGAGCCGACGCCCCTCAGCGCGAGCAGCATGTTGTGCGGGTTGGTGGCGAAGGTCAGGCCGTCTTCGAGCGTGACCGCACCGCGCTCGATCATCTCTTTGATGATGGTGTCGAAGTCCTGCATCCCTTCAAGCCGGCCGTCACGCATCGCGTCGAGCAGGGTCTTGCCCTGCGACTCGCCCGTCTGCAGGTACTCACGCGTGCGCGGTGTGGACTTCAGGATTTCGATGGCCGGGGCGCGCCCCGTGCCGTCGGCGCGCGGGATCAGGCGCTGCGAGACGATGAAGCGGAAGGTCTGCGAGAGCCGCGTGCGGACGACCGTCTCTTCATTCTTCGGATAGAGGCCGATGATGCGATCGATCGATTTCGAGGCGTCGATCGTGTGCAGGGTGGAGAGCACGAGATGGCCGGTCTCGGCGGCTTCGAGGGCGATCTCGGTCGTTTCGAGATCGCGCATCTCGCCGATCAAGATCACTTTCGGAGCCTGCCTGAGCGCCGAGCGCAGGGCGGAGGGGAAGTCTTTGGCGTCGGTCCCGACCTCACGCTGATTGATGGTCGAGAGGCGGTGCGCGTGGAGATACTCGATCGGGTCTTCGATGGTGACGATATGGTAGTGATGACGCTGGTTGATGAGGTTGATGATGGAGGCGAGCGTCGAGGTCTTGCCCGCGCCGGTCGGGCCGGTGACGAGCACGAGGCCGTTCCGCTGGCTGGCGATCTCTTCGAGTTGCGACGGCAGGTTCAGGGCTGCGAGCGAAGGAATCTCGGTCGGGATCACGCGCATCACGACCGAATATGTCCCGCGCTGCTGAAAGATGTTGACGCGAAAACGGATCTGCGTGGGCAGCGCGTAGCTCAGATCGACCGAGCCGGCGGCCGCCAAGCGCTGCGCCGCCTCGGGGTTGCCGCGCATCAGGGTCATCGCGATGATCTCGGTCTGGTACGGCGACAGCTTCTGCACGCCCAGAGGCTGTACCGCGGTCAATTTGCCGTTGACCTCGACTTGTGGCGGCTGTCCGACGGAGAAGTTCAGATCGCTGATCTTGTCCGACACGGTCAGCATCCGCTCGATGACGGCCGGCAGGTCGAAGAAACTCATGCCCTGTTGTGCTCCAATACTTTCCGGGTTGATTCGTCGGGTGACAGTTTGAGTGGAAGGATTAACTTGTGGGGCAAGGGCGAGCGAAGATTCGTGCCGCTCACGCCAAAAACATTGTGGCGGATCGGGCGGGTAAATGGCAAGCGGAAACTTTCAGAAGGCACGCCACCGCGCATCACAAGCGCGTCACAAAGAACGCAGAAAGTCGGCCGTGCGGCGCGCGATCTCCGCCGGCGCGGCTAGAAGCGCGCCGACCACGGCGACCGCGTCGGCCCCGGCGGCGATGACGGCGGGGGCGTTCTCCGGGGTGATGCCGCCGATGGCGACGAGTGGGAGGTGGGGGGGGAGAATCGCGCGGACGCGGGCGACGCCGTCGAGGCCGACGATCGGATCGGGATTCTGCTTGGTCTTGGTCGGGAAGACCGGGCCGATGGCGACGTAATCCACGGGCAGGCGCGCGGCGTCAGCCGCCTGCGCGACATCGTGGGTCGAGTAGCCGATGACGACTTGGGCTCCCAACAGGCGGCGCGCGGCCACGGGCGGGAGATCGTCTTGGCCGAGGTGGACGCCGTCGGCTTCGAGGGCGAGGGCGAGGTCAACGCGATCGTTGATGATGAGACGCACGCCGCGTTCGCGCGCGACGCGCAGAGCCGCCACGGCCTCGCGGTAGAACTCGCGCGGGCTGAGATGTTTTTCGCGCAACTGGACCAGTGTCGCGCCGCCGTCGGCGAGGCGCGCGACCTGCTCGGCGTGCGTCAGGCCGGAGAGGAGCGCGTCGGTGACGGAGTATAGTTTCGGGAGCGCCAGAACCATCTGAGTGAACTCCAGACTTGAGTTAAACCACGGTAGTACCTCAATCAAGGGAGACGGGGCAGCCAGTGCGGAAGCCCGCACGCCGTCAGGGCGCGGCTCTAACGTCCTGACGGC
>JBOGOY010000916.1:0-2224 GCA_050748185.1 Pyrinomonadaceae bacterium | reverse complement strand
AATAAAAACAGCGTATCCCGGAAAGGCAGAGCCTTTCCGCACGGCTGGCGGCAGAGCCGCAGACATTAAAGCGCTGTGTTGTTACAACGCCGCGACGTAATGATTAGCCTCCGTCAGCCTCACAAACTTTTCGACTTGCAACTTTTCCAAGTGCGCCAGCACCGCGCGCTCGGCCATCCCGCGCGCCTTCGGGTGAACGTCGGTGTAAACCCGCGCGACGATCTCTTGCGGCGTCGCCGCGCCGTCGCGGACGGCCTTGAGAATGTTCGTTTCGCGTTCCAGACGGTGCGCGATGTACTCCTCAATTTTGGCGCGCGCGCCGCCGACGGCGGGGCCGTGGCCGCCTAAGAGGACAGAGACGTTCGGCAGCAGGGCGCGATAGCGTTCGAGGCTCTCGAGGTAGTCGCGCATGTTGCCTTCGGGCGGATCGATCAGCACCGAGCCGAGGCCGACGATGTTATCGCCGGTGATGAGCACCCGCGTGCGCTCTTCGTAAAAACTGAGGTGGCCGCGCGTGTGGCCGGGCGTATGCATCGCGCGCAAAGTGAGTGCCGGCTCGCCGGCGAGTTCGATGGTATCGCCTTCCTCGATAAAGCGATCGACGCCGATTTTTCCTTCAAGCATTTCGGCTGTCAGACGGTGCGCGGCGACGGCGATTCGGCCGCCGAGGTGTGCGCGCAACGGCTCGACGCCGGCGACGTGATCGGGGTGGTGGTGCGTCAGGACGATCTCGCGGACGTTGCGGCCTTCGGCGAGCAGCGCATCGACGCAAGCGGCGAGCGCGGCTTGCTCTTCCTCGTCGGGCGAGGCCGGGTCGATGACGGCGAATTCCTGTCCCCCGACGAGGTAGCAGTTCGTGTGCGTTGCGGGCGGCTTCGTCGGCGTGCGGACGGGGAAGCAGATGAAGCCCGGCACAAACTCGATCCGGCGCACCGGCTGGCCGTGTGCCTGCGGCACGCTCAACAAGCGTTCGACCAGATCGGGCGTCAGGCCCACGTCGGCCAGAGTCTTCAGCGCGTGCAGTACCGGCGGCGCGACAAGCGCCTCGTGCCTCTGCCACTGCTCGACGCCTGCGCCCGCGCAAATCCACTCGCCCTGATCGAACTCGCCGCTCATGATGCGCGGCTCTTGTTTGCGCGGGCAGCGAGCGAGGAAAAACCACGTGTCGAAACGACGCGGGCTGAAAGGCGGCGTCACCCAGCGCCCGGCGAAAGTGAAGTCGTAGGCGTCGAGGTGCAGGCCGTAGTGCGCGAGCAACGCGGGGAAAGTCATCCGGCCCGAGTTGAGATCGTCGAGGACGGACGCGAGTTGCCCCTTCGTCAACCGCTCCGCGCCGCGCGCGACGAGCACGCCGAGTTCTTCAAACAGTTCGCGCGCCGCGCAACTGATCATCGCGCCAGTTTCAGCGTCGTCGCAGTGGTCAACCGGCGTCTCGGCGTCCACGGCGTCGCGCTGGCCGCCGGGGAAGGCGTAAAAGCCCCCAAGGAAGGCCATCCGCTCTGAACGCCGCGCCCAGAAAACTTGCGACTCGCGCTCGTCCGCGCCATCGCGCAGCAGGATGACGGCGGCGGCGTCTTTCGGCACGGCGTCGGCCGTGGTAACAGGACGCACCGGCGGCGTTGCGGGGGCGGTCTGAGTTTCGGTCTCGCTCAAGGGATTTAAGGTCCGTCGCCTCTCTGGAGATTAGTGCTGCCTGCTTAACCGGCGCGATCACGTTTCGCGCGGCAGCAAACTGTCTTCGCGCCGCTGTTTCGGGAGTAAGGGCAGTATAGCATCGATGGCCTTGATGATCTGCCAGCGCTACGGATGGCCGTAGGGCGAATGCATCTTAAATTTAAGCAATAAGTAAAGATATGTCATCCTTGGGCTTGTTAATCCTGTGGTGAGCCCCTGAGTCTGAGACAAACAGTTAAAGCTCTATTCGCAAAGGAGAGTAACTATGAAGAAAAGTCTCAAACGCCGAGAGTTCACCAAAAGAGTTCAAGCTCCAAGTCGTCGCCGAAGTGGACGGGGGCAAGCCGCAGGCGCAGGTCGCGCGCGAGCATCAAGTCACGGCGAACACCGAAGCCCGCGTGGCGCTGGGCAACTGCGTCAATATAAAGAGCGCCGCACATTATATGCAGCACCGTAAGAGGCACCAAAAAAGGCACGCTAAGAAACTCCACTACCCTGATCCGGCAGGCAATAAAAGATATTACGGCTTCTGGGATGTATGCCTCTGAAG
>JBOGOY010000915.1:0-2228 GCA_050748185.1 Pyrinomonadaceae bacterium | reverse complement strand
AATCATAGCTGAAGGCTGAAGGCTGAAAGCTGAAAGCTGTTTTATGTCCATCATCCTCGTCGGACTCAACCACAAGACAGCGCCGGTGGAGGTGCGCGAGCGTCTCGCGTTCACGGACGACGCCTGCGCCGAGAGTCTGGTCGAGTTAGTGGACGGCGAGTTGATTAGCGAAGGATTGATCGTCTCGACCTGTAACCGCGTCGAGGTGCTGGCGGCGACGGGCAAGACGGGCGGCGCGCAAGGGGCCGGGCAGCGCATCAGCCAGTACCTCAGCGCGTCGCGCCAGTTGCCCGCGGGGTTCTTTGACGAACACCTCTATACGCACGCCGACGACGAAGCGGTGCGCCACGTGTTCCGCGTCGCTTCGTCGCTCGACTCGATGGTCGTCGGCGAGCCGCAGGTGCTCGGGCAGGTCAGGAAGGCTTACTCGCTGGCCGTCACCGCCGGCACTGCCGGGCGCGTGCTGCACCGTCTGATGCACCACGCGCTGCACGTCGCCAAGCGCGTCCGCGCCGAGACCGGCATCGCGTCTTCCGCCGTCTCGATCAGTTACACGGCGGTCGAGTTGGGCCGCAAAATTTTCGGCTCGCTCAAGGGTTGCAACGTCCTTTTGATCGGCGCGGGCGAGATGGCCGAGTTGGCCGCGCAGCATCTCGCGGGCGCGGGGGCCGAGCGCGTCATCGTCACCAACCGCACCTACGAGACGGCGCGAGTTTTGGCCCAAAGATTCGGCGGCGAGGCGGTCAGTTTCGACGAACTGCCGGCGCAACTGGCGCGCGCCGACATCGCCATCTGCTCGACGGCCTCGGCCGACTACGTCGTGACACCGCAGTTGGCGCGCGACGCGCTGGAAGCCCGGCGCAACCGGCCGGCGTTTTTCATCGACATCAGTGTGCCGCGCAACGTCGATCCGGCGGTCGGCGGGCTGGACAACCTGTTCGTCTTCGACGTGGACGACTTGGAAGCCGTCGTTGCGTCGAACATTCGCGAGCGGGAAAGCGAGGCCGTGCGCGCCGAGTTGATCGTCGAGTCCGAAGTGATGCAGTTTCAGCAGTCGCTCCGCTCGCTCGACATCGGCCCCACGGTCGGCGCGCTCCGCCAGAAAATGCTGGACATCGCCCACGCCGAACTAGAGCGCCAGCGCGGCCGTCTCGGGCCTCTGACGCCGGAACAAGAGCGGGCCATCGAGGCGCTGCTCGTCTCGACTGTCAACAAGCTCGCCCACCCGGTCATCAACCGGATGCGCCGCTCGCACGATACCGGTGTCGAAGAGAACATGCAGGCGTGGCGCGACATTTTTGGAATTGAATAGAGGTCAGAGGCCAGAAGTCAGAGGTCAGTGGACGCTGATTGCCTCTGACCTCTGACCTCTGACCTCTGACCTCTATGAGCAAAAAACTAGTTATCGGATCGCGCGGGTCGAAGCTGGCGCTGTGGCAAGCCGAGTGGGTGAAGGGCCGGCTGGAAGAGATGCGCCCCGGCGTCGAGGTCCGCATCGAAATCATCAAGACTTCCGGCGATGTGATGCGCGACGTGCCGCTTTCAGTCATCGGCGGCCAAGGAGTCTTTACCAAAGAACTCGAAGAGGCCCTGCTCGGCGAGCGCATCGACATCGCGGTTCACTCGCTCAAAGACCTGCCGACGGTGCTGCCTGACGGGCTCGCGATCACCGCCGTCACCGAGCGCGAAGACGCGCGCGACGCGCTGGTGCTGCCTGACAGCCAACAAGCCGACGGCGCGTCGCTGCACAACCTGCCCGACGGAGCCACGGTCGGCACGTCGAGCCTACGGCGTCAGGCGCAACTCAGACACCTGCGCCCTGATCTCGTCATCAAGGATTTGCGTGGCAACGTGGACACGCGCCTGCGTAAGCTCGACGAGGGAGAGTATGACGCGATCATTCTCGCCGCGGCGGGCCTCCGGCGGCTCGCCTTCGCGCAACGAATCAGCGCCTACGTCGAGCCCGGCGTGATGCTCCCCGCCGTCGGGCAGGGCGCGCTCGGCATCGAGACGCGCGCCGCGGACGAGGGGACCAACGAACTCGTCCACACGCTCGAACACCCGCCGACGCGCGCCGCCTGCGACGCAGAACGCGCCCTGCATTTCACGCTCGGCGGCGGCTGCCAAGTCCCGATCGCCGCGCACGGCATCGTCACCGGCGGCAGACTCCGGCTCGAAGGTCTGGTCGCGGCGCTGAACGGCGAGGGACTCATCCGCGACTCGCTGGA
>JBOGOY010000914.1:0-2229 GCA_050748185.1 Pyrinomonadaceae bacterium | reverse complement strand
CTCCCCAGTTTTTTAGTCCTCATGCCAATCGGACTCCTGAGCTAAACTGCGCTCCATGTCTCAACTCGCGGCCCTCGTGTGGCTCAAGTGGCGACTGTTCCGCAACTCGATGACACGTCGGCGGGGCGGCGGGGCGGCGAACCGCGTGGCCTCGCTGCTGACGCTGGGGGCGGCGATGGTCTTCGCGCTGTTGGTGGCGTGCGGGATGGGGGCGGCCACTTACTTCCTCACGTCCGAGGCCACTCCTTTGCGCGGCGCGCGCGGCGCGGCCGAATTAAAAGGCGTATTCCTCGTCTTCATCCTGCTTTCGACGATCTACCTGACGTGGGCGACCGTGCCCCTGAGCGTCGGCGGAGGCGGCGAGTTCGCGCCGGGCCGCCTGCTGCTCTACCCGGTGAGCCTCCGCAAACTGTTCGCGCTCGACGTGTTGAGCGAATTGTCGAGCCTCGCCTCGATCTTCGCCGCACCGGCGATTCTTGCCATCGCGCTCGGCGCGGGGCTGGCGCGCGGGCGCGTGCTCGCGGCGCTGGCCGTCGGCGTCTGCGGGCTCCTCTTTGGCGTCGCGGTATCGAAACTGCT
Source organism: Pyrinomonadaceae bacterium (assembly GCA_050748185.1). Classification (GTDB taxonomy): domain Bacteria; phylum Acidobacteriota; class Blastocatellia; order Pyrinomonadales; family Pyrinomonadaceae; genus JACCRA01. Next base: position 1,650 of record JBOGOY010000914.1, on the reverse strand, counting down.
GACGACCTGCGTCGGCGCGCTGACGCGCGCGCGGCGGGCGCGGGGCGAGGCGCTGGTCGCGCTCGTCGGGGCGGTGGCCGCGTTCGCCGGCGTGCTGTTCGGCCGGGGGGCGGAACTGTTCGAGCGGGCGGGGAGTTTTCCGGCGGGGCTGCGTTGGACGCCCCCCGGCGCGGTGACCCTTGCGCTCACTTCGGGGCTGCGCGAAGGCGGGGCCGCGGGCGACTACTGGCAGGGCATTTTGTTATTGCTCGTTTACACGGCGAGCGCGATCCTGCTCGCCTACCGCGTGGCGCGTCGCTCGCTGACTTCCGCCGGCGGCGGCACGGCCCGGCGTAAGCAGGCGGCGGCCGATCCGTCGAGGCGCGGGGCCGGGGCGCTCGCCGGGTGGCGTCTGCCGCTCGCGTCGCCGCAACTGTCGAGCATCGTCGAGAAAGAGTTACGCTACCACGCGCGAAACGCGCAGTTGCGCGTGGTGGCGCTGATGCCGCTCGTGCTGACGCTGGCCTTCGGGTTGATGGGCTCCTCGGAGCGGGGCTCCGCCGCCGCGGGCGCTCCGGGCGGGTTGTTCGCGCCCTTCATGCCGTACCTCGATGGCGGGCGCGCCGCCTTCAGCGTGCTCTACGTCTTCATGATCACGTCGGCGCTGTCATGCAACTTGTTCGGCTATGAAGGGGCGGGGATGCGTGCGCTGGTCCTTGCGCCGGTCGCGCGCCGCACAATCCTCGTCGGCAAGAACGTCGCCACGCTCTGCGTCAGCCTCCTGATGGCGACAGCGGTCGTCGCCTTCAACCAACTGCTCTACCGCGACGTGTCCACGCGGGCGATTTTGTTCGCGTCGCTCTGCTTCGTCGCCTACGCCTCAATCTTCACGACGATCGGCAATTGGCTCTCGATCCGCTTCCCAAAGCGGCTGGAGTTCGGCCGCCGCCTGAACGCCTCGGGAATGACCGGGCTGTTGCTGCTGCCGATCTTCCTGCTCGCTGCCGCGCTGCCCGCACTCGCCGTGTGGGCGGGCTACGCGGCGCGGAGCCGTGCGGTGGTCTATGTTATACTCGCGGCGTTCGCCGCCGCCGGTGTCGCATCGTACCTGTTGCTCGTCAGGCGGCAGGAGCGCTCACTCCAAAGGCGCGAACTTGACATCCTTGAGGCCGTCACCGGACGCGATGCCGCCTGATCAGATCATAGTCTGACAGGCGCACGCCCGGCGCGGCTCTTTTGACATCATCTTATTCCAGAGGCGCGTCGGTCACTCGCGGGAAACGGCTGGCCGGAAGCATTAGCCACTAAGGACACGAAGAGCACGAAGAGAGATAAAACTGATCGGCAGTTTGAATTAAATCCTTCGTGTCCTTGGTGGTTAACATTCCCGGTTAGTCGTGACGACACAGTTGAGAGTGCATCGCGCCCGGGCGGGAGGCAGCGCGGCCCCGTCCAGACACAAATGGCACGCCGAAAATTTCGCAGCACACAGCGTCACGAACCCACCTCCGAACGCTCGTTCTTAGAGTATCTTTCCACGCCCGCGCTCCAGACCTCGCGCTCCGAGTTGATGCGGTTGGTGCGCGGCGGCGAAGACACCTTCCTCGAACTCAAAGTTAAGCTCTCGAACCCTGAAAAGATCGCGCAGGAGATTGTCGCGCTCGCTAATAC
>JBOGOY010000913.1:0-2229 GCA_050748185.1 Pyrinomonadaceae bacterium | reverse complement strand
GCTCTCAACGCCGCATTACTCCGCGCCGGCCAGTGGCTCCCGCTCGATCCGCCCGACGACGGCGGCGCGACGATTGGCGGCGTCGTCGCCGCGGGCTTGAGTGGCGCACAGGCGTTCGGCTACGGCGCTCCGCGACAGTTCGTGTTGGGGATGAAAGTGGCGCTGGCGGACGGCCGCGCGATCAAGGCCGGCGGCGGCGTAGTCAAGAACGTGGCCGGCTATGACATGTGCAAGCTCTTCACCAGCAGCCGGGGCACGCTCGGCCTGATCACCGAACTGACGTTCAAGTTGCGCCCGCGCCCCGCGCGCGAGGCGACGCTCGTCGCGCTCGGCTCGCACCCGACTGAGTTAATCAAGGCGGCGCGGTCGATTCTTAACGCGCAACTCCTGCCCGTCGCCGTGGAGTTGCTTTCACCACGACTCGCCACGAGCATTGCCGCCGCCGCGGACGACTCGACGCAGGCGCTGCTCGTCCGGTTTGCCGGCTCGGAGCAGGCGGTCGAGGCGCAACTAAACCAGTCACGATTGCTGTTGGCGACTGACGCGCGCGTGAACGTCGGCGAACCGGCCGACGACGCATCAATCTGGCGCGGGCTGGCCGCGCTGGCCTATCGTGGGGACCAGTGTCTCATATGGCGCGCGGGGGTGCGACCCGGCGAATTGCCGGTGCTACTCGGCGCAATCGAAGAAGCCGCTAGTCGCGCTGGCACACACATCAACTGGCACGCCGGGATCGCTGACGGGCGTCTGCGCGCATTCCAACAAGTAGAAGCAGGATTGGTCCCCTTAATCTCGATGCTCGAAGAGTTACGCCGCCAAGCGCAGGGCTGGGGCGGCTCGCTCGTCGTCGAACAGGCTCCGGCCGAACTCTGGCAGAAGTTCGACCCATGGGGACTCGGCAACCCGGTCGTCGCGCTGATGCGGCGTGTGAAGCATCAACTGGACCCTGAAGGGCGGCTTGCGCCCGGCTGTTTCGGCTGATGGCATAATCATACCTTAAGTCTTGAACCGAAAAGGCGCTTGTTCAACAGCTTGCGCGTGAAAGAAATGAGAGGGCGCATCGCCGGGAGCGCAGGCATCCTTGCCTGCCTTGAGCGCCGCAGAGCGCGAAGAAAGATCGCACACTAACTCGACGTTGCGCGTCTCGGAAGCGCTTTAGCTCGCTCACGCGAGCTTGGCAGGCAAGGATGCCTGCGCTCCCGGCGGCTGGTTGTGTGGCCTAACTCAAGACTGAGATTAAATTTAAATGACCAGCACTTTGCATAACCTGACCGGCGCTTTGCAGCACGAAGAAGCGAAGCTGCTCGCGTGTATTCACTGTGGCCTGTGCCTCGAAGCTTGCCCGACCTACGTCCACACCGGCGACGAGAACGACAGCCCGCGCGGGCGCATCTACCTGATGCGGGCCGTCGAAGAGGGGCGTCTGGGCGTCGGGTCAAAGACCTTCGCCAACCACATCGAACGCTGCCTCGGTTGCCGCGCCTGCGAGAGCGCGTGCCCGTCCGGGGTCGAATACGGCCAACTGCTGGAGGCCGCCCGCGCCGACCTGCTCGGCGGCCGGCAGCAGAAGACGCTGAGAGATCGCGCGCTCGGCTTGGTACTGAGACACGTCTGGACTCGTCCCGGCCTGCTGCGCGTGGGGTTCGTCTCCGCACGTCTGCTGCGAGACGCGGGCCTCGTCAGTCTGCTGTTGAAGACGAAGCTGCCGCGGTTCGTCTCCGCGCGCTTAGAGTTCGCGCTATCACTGCTTGACGGTTCCGCCCCGATGAATGGAGCGGGCGTGAAGGTTCAGCGGAAGGCGGCGGAAACGAAGGCGAGCCCGAACTACATTTCGCGCGCCCTGCTCTTCACCGGCTGCGTCACCGAAGGGCTGTTCGCGCGCGTCAACCGCGCCACCGAGCGCGTCCTCGAGGCACACGATTGTCAGACTTTTGCCCCACGCGGACAGGCGTGTTGCGGTGCTCTGCACGCACACGCCGGCGACCTCGAAGGCGCGCGCGCGCTGGCCCGCCGCAACGTCGAAGCCTTCACCGATGCTGAGAGCGACGCGCCAATCATCACCAACGCCGGTGGCTGCGGCTCAATGCTCCTCTCCTACGCGCACCTGCTCGCGGACGATCTTGTTTACGCCGAACGCGCTCGCCGCTTCAGCGCGCGCGTCCGAGACGTGGGCCAGCAGATCGAGGCGCTCGGCGGCCCGCACCTCGGGGCAAAGGACGGTCAGATAAC
>JBOGOY010000912.1:0-2233 GCA_050748185.1 Pyrinomonadaceae bacterium | reverse complement strand
AAACAAGGGCGGCCCCGTCCGCGTCAAACACGGTCGGGGCCGCCCTTTGTCGCATTCCCTCGGCTACCGAGAGGCGTATCGCCTCTTAACATGGACACTTGCCGCGCGGAAATCGGGGGGCCGGTTAAGCCTTCTTCACAAACGTCCGCCGCGACTGCTGTGTGCCGGTCGGGGTGATGCTCTTCTGCTCGACGATGAGGAGCGTCCCGTCGGCTGAGAGCGTCCAACGGCGCGTGTCGTAGACAGTCTCCGGGCCTTCGGGCGTCTGCACCGGCCGCTCGTCCTTGATCTCGATGCCGCGCTCCGTCCAAGTGACGGTGCGCTTCCCTTTCGGGGGTGTCTGGCCGGGAGGGGCCGGGGGCGTGAACTCGACCTGCTGCCCGTTCGGCAGATACGAATCCTTGATGACCCGTTCGTTGCCGTCGGGCAGTTTGATCTTCAACTCGATGTCGATCTTGTCCTCGGCCATTGTGACCATCAACGTCTGTTCCATGCCGCGCGGGACGCTTTCGCTGCGGCTGGCGTCCAACACCCACGTGCCGCCGAGGTCGATCTTGGGCACGACGGAGGCGGCCCCGACGTTCAGGGCCAGCGCGACGAGGGCCGTGCACGCGACGATTAGTTTCCGTTTCATCTCAGAACTCCTTTTGCCGGGCCGCGCCCGAGACTTTTACTTGCCCGGCTTAATACGCGCCGCGCGGCGTTTCGTTTCACTCACGGGAGCAGCGCGCAACGCAGCGCCGCCGCCTGCATCGGCACGTGGTTGCGCCCGACGACGGCGAAGGCCGTCTTGCCTTCGCGCGCGGCCCCGGCGAGCAGGCGGTACATGTGCAGATTGCGATACTCGCTCGACGCCCGGTTAATGTCGTTGGTGAAAAGACCGCCCGTCTCGGCCGAAGTCTTGAGGGGATCGAACCACGCCGTCGGCGACTGCCACCATTCGGCCGGGCTCTTCCAGTGACGTTTATAAGCCGCGTCCAGTTCTTCCAGATTCGTGATCGCGATCCCCAGCGGCTTAGCCCGTTCGAGCAGTTGCGCGATAGCGGCCTTGATCTCCGGTTCGCCCATCTTGCGCCGCTCCCTCAGCCGCGACGCTTCGCGCAGGACGAAGAAGAGCGCCGCCTGCTCCGCCCCGAATTTCGCCGTCACGTGGGCGGCTTCTTCCTTGGGCGAAGGTTCGAGCGTGACGAAGGGGACGCCGTCGCGCGCGGCGAGGAAGCGGACGAAGCCGGATTCGCCCGTCTGCTTAATCGCCTCGTCGTGCGTCGCGGCGACGGAGCGGTTCGGCCCTTCGTAAAAAGCGACAGTCGGCTTCAGGCGGTTCCACGCCTCTTCGATCTCCCGGAACTGCCGCTCGGTCGGGTCTGACGAATGCTGTGCGCCGTAGTAGAACAGGCGGCCCTGCGGCTTGAGTTGAAGGTTTAAAGAAAAGGTCGGGTCTTTCACCTTCGGCCAGTCGGCGTATGGAACCAGTTGATCGGCGCAGCGGGCCAGCCGATCCGCCGTGGCAGATTGTGCTCGTGTGAAAGGCACGATAAGTGTGAACAGCACTAACAGCGACCGCGCCGCGGCGGCGCGCCAAGCTCTTCTCATTAAGAGTTCTCCTTTCGAAAAGGCACATACGGCCTGCTGCCGCCGGTTGTTCCGACGTATCGCCTCCCCGGCGTCAGTACAGTTTTTACGCGATCACGCCGGCCGCGGCCCGTCGTCTTGCGCCTGTATAGCTTGTCATCTTTTGAATTCACTGGTGAAATTTGCTTGTATCACCCTGAGCTTGATGCTATTGTGCCGGCACTTCAGCCATGCTTTGCCTGCCATGCTATCGACGGGCGGCCGTACTCATTCCATAGTCGAGGAGGGTTTTTATGCTTCTGAATTTCTTCCTATTTGCCAACTCGTAGCCTGTCTAACAGCATGTGCCAAGACCTTAAAGTTGTGAGGTAACGACGCCCTCCGACGGACGCACCTACTTTTAACGCTCCCATTCTAGACATGACCATGCGCCTTAGCCCCCCCCCCTTTCGGAGACTGGCCTTCTTCGCGCTACTCTTATTCACCTGCGGCAGCGTCTTAACTTTCACGGCCGTAGCCCAAGACACCGTGACGGGCGCGTTCGAGGGAACGGTGACGAGCAGCGACACGGGCCAACCCGTCACCGGAGCCACCGCCCAACTCATCAACCAGCAGACCGGTCAGGTCATCGAGAAACGCACCGACTCGCGCGGCCGCTTCT
>JBOGOY010000911.1:0-2234 GCA_050748185.1 Pyrinomonadaceae bacterium | reverse complement strand
GCGTCACGTCATGCAGCGAGAGGATGCCGACGAGCGCGCCCTGCGCGTCAACGACCGGGAGTCGCCGCACCTGCTCGCGCTGCATCAGTGCGAGCGCGGCGGCGACGTCCGCTTCGGGCGAGCAAGTGATGACTTGTCTGAGGCCGATTTCGCCGGCCCTGATCTCCGAGGCGAGGCGGTTCTGCGTGGCGACGGCCATGCAGATGTCGCGATCCGTGACCATGCCGACGACGCGGTTCGATGTATCCACCACTGGCACGCTGCCGCAATCCCGCTCCCACATCACGCGCGCCGCCTCGGCCAGATTGTTCTCCGGCCGGCACGCGCGCACGTCGCCCGTCATAATGTCTGAGACTTTCATCGTTGAACTCCGTCTGAATGATTATAGTCTGGAGCTGAGAGCAGAGTTTTAACACAAACAGGGCCGCGGCGACCAATAAATTCAGCGGTGGCAAGAACCTGCCCCGACCATCTACCTCGTTTGTCTGTGACGTATGGTAATCTCAAACTTCCAAAGGCAAACATAGATTGAGGTGGCTGGAAATTAAACGGAAATGGGCAAGCCGAAGAACTTTGACGCGCACGTGATCGTCTGCACGCATCAGACTTGCAAGCGTCAGGGGGCCAAGGAAGCGCTCAAGGCGTTGAAGCGTGCGTTGAAAGCGGAGGGGGATGGCCGGCGCGTACTCGTCTCGAAGATCAAGTGTCTGGACCAGTGTGGCCGCGGCCCGGTCTTTGCGCTGTATCCGGCCGGCGTGTGGTACGGCTCGGTGGACGAAGCCGGCGCGCGGAAGATTGCGGGCCAGATGAGAGAGGGCGGCCGGGTCGCCGCGGAGGGCTTGAAAGTTCTGTGCCAACTGAAACGCACTGAAGGGGCCGAGTGATGTTGAGGACCGTCGTCGTCGGCGACATCCACGGTTGTTACGACGAGTTGCGCGACCTACTGGACCAACTCGCGCTGACCGCGGACGACCGTCTGGTCGCCGTGGGCGATCTCACCTGCAAAGGCGAGCAGAGCCGCGCAGTGCTCGACCTGTTTATCTCCGATCCGCGCTTCTCTTCAGTCATCGGCAACCATGACCGCGCCCTACTGCGCTATTGGCAGGGCGCAGGCGTCGAGTTGAAGCCGTCGCAGGAGAAGGCCCGCGTCAAGCTTGAGCCGGAGCGCGAAACCTACCTGCATTACCTGTCAACCTTGCCGTACCTGATCGACCTCGGCACGCACGCCGTCGCACACGCGGGCGTCCGCCCCGGCGTCCCGTTGGACCAACAATCCCCGGACGACTTAACCGAATTACGCACGCTCGGCCCCGACCGCACGGATCGCGCCGGCGCGCCGTGGTATCAGGCTTACGAGGGCGCTCAGGTCGTCCTCTTCGGCCACTGGCCCGCGCCCGTACCGCGCCTCGGCCCGCGCGCCATCGGCCTCGACACCGGTTGCGTCTATGGCTTTCACCTGACGGCTTACGTCGTCGAGGCGGACCAGTTCGTGCGCGTCAAGGCGCGCAGAACATACGAGCAACCTAAAAAGTAGTGACAGGTGACAAGTGACGGGTGACAGGATTTAAGGCTGCACTTTCCTGTCACCTGTCACTTGTCACCGGTCACCGGTCATACAGTTGTAACACGCTGAAGTTAAACTGAGTGCCGCATGAAGTCATACGGACAACACAACTTTCCCGGCAAGCTGTTCGTCGTCGAGGGGACTGACGGCAGCGGCAAATCCACGCAGTTGGCGCTGCTCTACCAGTGGCTCAAGGCCGAGGGCTACCCGGTCTTTTTCTCCGAGTGGAACTCTTCGCCGCTCGTCAAAGACACGACCAAGCGCGCCAAGAAGCGGCGGCTCTTCACGCCCGCCACCTTCTCGCTGCTTCACGCCACGGACTTCGCCGACCGCACCGAGCGCGACATCATCCCGCCACTTAAGGCTGGGGCCATCGTCCTCGCCGACCGCTACATTTACACGGCCTTCGCACGCGATGTGACGCGCGGTTGCGAACGCTCTTGGGTGCGCGAAATTTACAAGTTCGCTGTCAAACCGACCGTCGCCTTCTTCTTCCGCGCCCCGCTCGACGTGGCGATCGACCGGATCGTTTCGGGGCGGCCCGAGTTGAAGTATTACGAGGCGGGCCTCGACATGGCTTGGACCGACGACCCCGAGGAGAGCTTCGGCATTTTTCAGGGTCGAATTCTCGACGAGTACGATCGCATGGTCGAGGAGTTCGGGCTGACGG
>JBOGOY010000910.1:0-2236 GCA_050748185.1 Pyrinomonadaceae bacterium | reverse complement strand
GCCGTAGTGCTGCTTGACGAGGTGATAGTAGGCCCACAGCGCGGCGAGGAAAAAGAAGACGAGCCCCAACCCGGAGAGCACCATCAGGGGACCAACGGCGAAAAAGGCGAGCGAGCCCCAGAGCAGGCGTGCGCGGGCGCGCCGCTCCTCGCGGTCGAAGTAGGTGCGCGAGAACGTGCCGAAGACGTGCGGCGCGTCGATCAGGATGGCCCACGCCGCCGCCATCCACCACAGCGGCACGAGCCCGCCCACGTAGATCGCCAGTAGCAGGTAGCTCGACGCGACCGAGCCGACGAACCAGATGAGATCGTCGCGCCGGCCGATGATCCAGCCGAGCGACACGGCGCGAGTTTTTGTTGCGGGCGCGGAAGACCTGAACTGTGTTGAGGTGGCGGCTGAAGACATGAGAACTTGACGATAAACGATGGACGATGGACGATAGACGCCATCAGGCGACAAATTTTACCGGCGCACATGCGCGCGGGCGGATTTTAACACGGCCGCGCCGGTGGTGAGTATTCGGGCGGCGAAGGAGCACAGCCTCTTCAATTTCGCGGAGAAAATTAGCCGCAGAGGACACGAAGAAGGCAAATGATGAACGATGAATGATGAATGATGAATCAGCAGCAGGTGGTCTTTCATTCATCATTCATCATTCATCGTTCATCATTCATCATTTTCCCCTTCTCCTCTTGTCACTTGTCACTGTTCACCCGTCACTTTTGGGTCAGGAGTCAACATGTCCGCGAACGACATCTCGCTGCACAACCTGCTCTCGATTTTGTTTCAGGCGCACCCGTGGCACGGCGTCTCGCCGGGCAAGGACGCGCCCTCGATCGTCAGCGCCTACATCGAACTGGTCCCTACGGACACGGTCAAGTACGAACTGGACAAGGCGTCAGGCCACCTCCGGCTCGACCGCCCGCAGCGCTATTCCAGCTTGTGCCCGACGCCCTACGGCTTCATCCCGCAGACCTACTGCGGCGGCTCGGTGGCCGCTCTCTGCGAGGCCCGGACGGGGCGGCGCGACATCAAAGGCGACGGCGACCCGTTGGACATCTGCGTCCTGACCGAGAAGCCGATCTCTCACGGCGACTTCTTCGTCCGCGCCAAGCCGATCGGGGGTCTGCGCATGATCGACGGCGAAGAGGCCGACGACAAGATCGTCGCCGTGCTCGAATCCGACGTCGCCTACGGCCAGATCGAAGACATCTCCGAAGCGCCACCGGGCCTCATCGAACGCCTCCGCCACTACTTCTTGAGCTACAAGCAACTGCCACACGAGTCCGCCCGCCGCGTCGAGATCGCAGAGGTGTACAGCCGCGCCGAGGCGGCCGAAGTCATCACCCGCAGCTTTCAGGACTATCGCGCCCGCTACGGCGAACCAGAGACGCGCATCAGCGAGTTGCGCCGGTTGTTGTCGGCGTAATTGAAGGCGAGGTTGAAAGAGAAATCGATCATCGTCGTTGGCGCAGGCCTTGGCGGTCTGGCGGCGGCGATCCGCTTGGCCGTGCAGGGCGCGCGAGTCACGCTCCTTGAGAAGAACGAGACGCCGGGCGGGAAGGTCAACGTTCATCGCGCCGCCGGCTACACGTTCGACACGGGCGCGTCCTTATTGACGATGCGCCACTTAGTCGAAGATCTATTCGCGGCGGCCGGCCGCCGCTGCGAAGACTATCTCGACATCCGGCCGCTCGACCCTATTTGCCGCTACCGCTGGCCGGACGGCCAGACCTTCGACGCCTCGTCCGATCTCACAAGGACCGAAACCGAAATCAGGCGCATCGCCGGAGCCGCGGATGCGGAAGGCTTCCGGCGCTTCCTCGCCGACGCGCGGCGCAAGTTTGAAGTCGCGGAGCGGACCTTTCTCGCGCACAGCCTGAACGATCTGCCGAAGCTTTTGCGACCACGCTACGCGCGAGACTTGTTCGCGCTCTCAAGCCTGCGGACGCTCGACGCGCACGTCCGGTCTTACTTCCGCTCGCCACACCTGCGGCAACTCTTCGGACGCTTCGCCACCTACAACGGCTCTTCGCCTTATCGCGCGCCGGCCACCTTCGCGCTCATCCCCTACGCCGAGTTCGGTCTCGGCGCATGGTACGTGCGCGGCGGGATGTACGAGTTGCCGCGCGCTCTTGCGCGGGTGGCGGGTGAGCTTGGCGTGACGATCACGACGGGAGCGGAAGTAGAAAAAATCCTGATTGAAGGTGGACGCGCGCGCGGCGTCGTCCTAAAG
>JBOGOY010000909.1:0-2240 GCA_050748185.1 Pyrinomonadaceae bacterium | reverse complement strand
ATTCGGTATAACTTATCGGAACATGTCTGAATGGGCTTTGAACAAAAGCGACGGGTGACAAGTGACAGGTGACAAGCAAGAGCACAAGACCGCGCGTGTAACGAGAGCCGTTGGGCCGGCTCTCGTTCAGCGTTGGCGGCCTCACCCTCGGTTCGGCGTCGCGCCACCGCCGCCAGCTCATTCTGTCACTTTTGAGTTAGTTGGAGTTTGGGCTAGGCGGCGGCGGAGCGCGCGCTGTGGGTTGCTTGCAGCAGCGCGTTGAAGCCTGCGGCGTGCTCTTCCTGCGGCATCATGCGGCAGCGGTCGAACACTTCTTGTTGGGCGCGCGAGTTGAGGGCGGCGAGGGCATCGGCCTGCTGGAAATTGCGATCCTGCCGGCCCCAGACGATCGTCAGCGGTTGCGCGAGCCGCGCGAACGCCGTGCGGGCGTCGGCGCTGAGGAAGCCGGAGAGGTGCGCCGCCATCGCGTACTGCGCGCCCTCGCGGTGACTCGCGGCGTAATAGTGCGCGACCAGTCGGTCGGTCGCGTGAGAAGGGTCGTAGTACAACTCTTTGAGCGCGTAGTCGCGCAGGCTGCGTTCGCTGGTCATTGCGTTGTAGAACGACGCGCCGAGCACCGGCGAGTGCAGGAGGCCATAGAAGGCCGCGCCGGGCAGGTCGGCGCGCGCGCTCCCCGAGACGACTCCCCGCGGCGCGACGAGCGTCAAAGAGCGGACGAGGTGCGGGTATTCGTCGGCGACGAGCGCGGCCAGCGGCGCGCTCGAAGAGTGTGCGACGAGGTGCGCGGGGCGGCGCGCCACATCGCGCAGGAAGTCCGAGATGAGCGAGACGTAGAGGGCGGCGGAGTAGGCGGCGTCGGCCGGTTTCGCCGAGAGCCCGAAGCCGAGCAGGTCGGGGGCATACACGCAAAAGTCACGGGCGAGGGGGCCGCAGTTGCGCCGCCAAGTGAACGAGGACGCGCCCGCGCCGATCTGATGGATCAGAATGAGGGGCGGCGCGTTAGGTTCGCCCGCCGCGCGGTAGAAGACCTGTCCCTCGGCCGAGTCGAACGTGAGCGCCTCGCCGCCGGCCGCCGGTTCTTCCGTCTCGTTGGTCCCTCGGGCGATGGCTGCGTTCACCGCCGCGAGGGCCGCCACGCCCGCAGCCCCGCCAGCGAGTAAACCTTTCCAGAACTTTCTCATAAGCCTTAAAGAGGGTAGAGGGCAGAGGATAGTGTAACCGCGTCTCTACCCTCTATCCTCTATCCTCTATCCTCTACTTTCACACGAACGCGAAGTCGAACTGCTCCTGATGGACGCCCTCGTCGCTGGTGACGTCGATCGGTCCGAGGTAGTCCTCGATTTCCGTGAGCACGTCGCGCTCGGTGGAGCGGAGCGCCCGCGCGACTTCGGGGTTGAGCCGGAGCGTCGTCTGCTTGACGGCGTCGCCGTTCAGGCCGCGCGCGAGGCTTCGCGCCTCTTCGAGGATCTCATAGCAGACGGTCTGCGCCGACTTCACCAGCCCGCTCCCCTGACAGTAGGGGCAGGGCGAGCAGAGCGTGCGTTCGAGCGACTGCTTGACGCGCTTGCGCGTCATGATCACGAGGCCGAAGTCGTTGAACGAGAGCACCTTCGTCGGCGACTTGTCGTCGCGCAGCGCGTCCTGTAGCGCCGTCATCACGCGCTGGCGGTTGCGCCGCTCCTCCATATCGATCAGGTCGAGGACGATGATGCCGCCGAGATCGCGCAGGCGGATCTGGCGCGCGATCTCGTCCACCGCTTCGAGGTTGGTCCGTGTGATTGTGTCTTCGAGGCGCGAGCCGCCGCGGCCGACGAACTTGCCGGTGTTGACATCGATCGCGACGAGCGCCTCGGTCTGGTTGATGACGAGGTAGCCGCCGGACTTGAGCCAGACTCGCGGCTTGATCGCCTTCTCGATCTCGGCTTGCACGCCGAAGGCTTCGAGGATTGGCTCCTCGCGCGTGTAGAGCTTGACGCGGTTGACGAGGCGCGGCTGGATGCGGTTGATGAACTCGACAATCTCACGGTACTCCTCCTCCGAATCCACGCGGATCGCGGCGAAGTCGTCCGAAAGCTGATCGCGCAGGATGCGCTGGACCAGATCGAGGTCTTTGTGCGCGAGCGCCGGAGCCTTTTGCTTCTCGGCGTTGCGGCGGATGTCGCGCCACGTGCGGACGAGGTAGCGCGCGTCGTCGCGCAAATCCTGCTCGGTGATGCCGATGCCGGCGGTGCGGACGATGA
>JBOGOY010000908.1:0-2245 GCA_050748185.1 Pyrinomonadaceae bacterium | reverse complement strand
CGTTTGACGGGGCCGGCGAAGCTGATGAGCAGAGAGTTCGGCAGCGTCACCAGATCGGGCGGGGCCTGCTCGCGCATCCAGTAGAGCATCTTGTCGAGTTCTTTGCCCTGATTCCCCCGCTCGCCCTTAAGCATCGAGATCGTGAGCGCGCCGAGCGAAGCCGGGGCGACGTGGATCGAGCGGCGCGAGGCGAGCTTGAGCGCTGAGATAGAGTCCCACAAACGATCAACCACCCACGGAGTCTTGCGGAACACGGCCGAGTGCTGTTGCAGATAGACGCTGATGCCGCCGAAAAAGACCTTTTCGCGGCTAACGTTCCGCTCGTCGGTCAGCGTCGGCGTATAGACGGGGACCAGCAGTACGTCGTGGCCGCGACGCATCAACTCGGCCGCCAGCGCGTTGTCACGCAGGCAACTGCCGCAGTACATGTTCGCGGCCCCGGCGGTTAGGTAGAGAAGGCGCATGAAGCAGTAGCCAGTAGTCAGTAGTCAGTAGTCAGTAGTCAGTAGAAAAGCATGTTCATGCTGGCTACTGGCTACTGGCTACTTTTTGAAACGAGCGTCGCGCGTAGAGGTGCTCGAACAGGTTGCCCTCGTGCGGCTGGTCCCAACTGATCTGCATAGTCGGGATGGAGCCGAGGTTCAGCCGATCCACGTGGGATGATGCAAGCAGCCGGCGCGTCAGATTCTTGTCGTCGGTGATCGCGGTGACGACGAGCGACGGGCCGAGCGCCGCGGGCAATTCATCTTCTTTGACCTCGACCACGCTGGCGAACGGGAACAGGTATTCGCGTTTGGCGAGCGGGTGCGCGGGCGACTCGCAGTGAACGACGGTCGGCAGGAGATAGGCGCAGTTCCGCCACTCGGCGAGGCGTCCCCCGTCGCGGTAACGGGCCGTCACGTCGCGCGCGCCCGGTTCACGCAGAGAGTCGTCAATCGAGGCCGAAATGCGACGCGCGACCGCGGGGTCAGCGAAGGGGGCCAGTTGCGCCTCTTCGTCATCGGCCGCGCGTGGACGGACGCGGGCCAGACGTTCGGCCAGCGCCTCCGCGATCTGCTCGCCGTGCCGCGTCACCCACACGCCGGAGGCATTGACGCACGAGCGCCCGCCGTTTTCGAGGACGGAAGCGACCATCACATCGAGGTGCTGCTCCCACTCGTCGGCGCGATCGGGACCAATCACGATCTTGCTGTAGCCGGGGCCATGTAGTTCGACGCGCCCGCTTCCGTCCTGCCACTGCGACACCGAGGCCACGTCGCCGAAGGCCATGCCACGCCCGCAGGCGCGCAGGATTTCGCCCGCGCCCGCGTGGTCGGTCGGGTAAAAGCCGAACGCTTCCGGCGGGCAGCCGGCTTTGATGAACGCCTGTATGATGCGGTAAGGGGTCCACGGCTCAGAACTGCCCGGCTTCAACACGAGCGGGGTCTTCAGCGCGATCGCCGGCACCCACAGCGCGTGGACGCCCGGCGAGTTGTTCGGCAGCACCGCGCCGAGCGACTGCGCGCGCGGGTAGAAACTGACCGCCTGCCCGCCCACTTCGCCGTAGCCCGCGTCCAGCACGCGCAGGTCCAGCCCGCGCGTCAGCCCGCCGAGGATCTGCCCCATGTTCGCCAGCACGCCCCGAATCTTCTCCAGATTTCGCCGCGCCATCACCAAGGGAAGCCCGGTCGTCGCCGACACCTGCGCGACATAATCAACGGGCGTCTGCGTCGCATCGCCGAGCGGCAGCGCGTCGCTCACCAGATGATCCGCCGCGCGCGCGCACAGGTCCAATAGTTCGGCCGAAGTGAAACGCGCCAGCGCCTCACGGCCCGCCGACTGGTTCAGCAAGTCGCGCCGGATCAAACCGGCGTTCGCCTGACTCACCTCGACGAACACCTCGCCCGTCCGGTGGTGCGCCACCCGCGCGACGTCCAGACTCCGGTAGGGGCGACCTTTGCGTAAAAGAGGAATGTGAAGCATAAGCTCTAAAGAATTCAGTTTGACCGATACACACATTTACCCGACAACATTTTGATTCGGCGGGGGCGCTACTGCCTCTCGGCTCTCCTATTCACACCATTGCCCGACGACCTTGTAAGCAACGGCTACTCAACGAGCCGCGAAGCGGCGGCAGGCAATAGCCCCGCCCGTCAGGGCTTGTCATTACCCACATTTTTAAACTGCTAAACTGTGGGAATGAGCGACTCGAAAACTGATTTCGATAATATAGAACAGTGGGCGGCTGAACAATGGGGGAGGGCTC
>JBOGOY010000907.1:0-2246 GCA_050748185.1 Pyrinomonadaceae bacterium | reverse complement strand
GACAAACACCCTCGGCCGCCCCGCGCTGCATCAACTCTCGGGAACCGCGGCTGAAGAGAAGTTGCTGGCGGTGCGTCAAAGATGAACGTAGAGGGCGCTGAGGTTTTCTTTACGCTCTTCGCGGTTTTCCTTCGCGTTCTTGTGGTTAAATGTTTCTCTCCTGATTGAGCCACTACCGACCCACTACCCTCGGCCGTGTTCCCAGCTTGCCCGGCCCCCAAGAGACTCGATGAGAAATAACTCAAGACGCACCTTCAGACGCTCGCCGTGGCTTTTCGTCGCGGCCATTGTCGGCGTCCTGCTGCCCCTCTTTCAGTCCGCCGGTTTCGGCCAGCGGCGCGCCGCGGGCACGACAGCGCCGAAGCACTACGTCGAGGGTGAACTGCTGGTGAAGTTTGCGGACGACGCGGCGCTGCGTGCCAGTGGCCGGCGACACTCACAGATCGGCGCGCGCGCCGTGAGAAGCTTCGACGCGCTCGGGTGGCAGCAGGTGCGTCTGCCCAAAGGAATGAGCGTGGCCGAAGGCGCGGCCCGCTATCGCAAGCTGGCGGGCGTGTTGGTCGCGCAGCCGAACTTCATCTACCGCGTCGCGGCCGTGCCGAACGATCCGCGCTACGGCGAGTTGTACGGGATGGCGAAGATTCAGGCTCCGGCCGCGTGGGACCAGACGACGGGGAGCCGCGCGATCGTCGTCGCCGTGATCGATACCGGCGTCAGGTACGCGCACGAAGACTTGGCCGCCAACGTCTGGACCAACCCGTTCGAGACGCCGGGCAACGGCGTGGACGACGATCAGAACGGCTATGTGGACGACGTGCACGGCGCGGACACTTACGACCGAGACGGCGACCCGCTCGATCCGCACGGCCACGGGACGCACGTCGCCGGCACGATCGGCGCGGTCGGTCATAACGCGCTCGGCGTCGCGGGCGTCAACTGGCAGGTCAGCCTGATGGTCGTCAAGATTTATGACGCGACCGGTTTTGGCACTTCCGCCTCTGCCATCGGAGCCTTCGAGTACGTCGCATGGATGCGCGCGCGCGGCATTAACGTGCGCGTCACCAACAACAGTTGGGGCGGGCCGCCCGAAGCCGCCGGTTTCGATCAGGCGTTGAAGGACGCGATCGACAACTGCGGCGCGCTCGGCATTCTTAACGTCTTCGCCGCCGGCAACGACAACCGCGACACGGACGCCGTTCCCTTCTACCCCGCGAGCTACGATTCGCCGAGCATCCTCTCGGTCGCCGCCTCGGACCAGAACGACAACCGCGCGTCGTTCTCGAACTACGGCGCGGCGAGCGTCGATCTGACCGCGCCGGGCGTCGGGATTCTGAGCACCGTCCGCACCGCTTCGCTCTACGGCTATTCGAGCGGCACTTCGATGGCTTCGCCCCACGTCGCCGGGGCCGCCGCGCTGCTGCTCTCGCGCAACGGCGCGCTTTCGGTCGCCGCGCTCAAGGCCGCGCTGCTGAACTCGGTTGACGTGCTGCCGCAGTGGGCGAGCCTCTCCGCGACGGGCGGGCGGCTGAACGTCGCACGCGCCGCGCAGAACATAACGGCGTGCTCGTTCACACTCGATCCGGCGGGCCAAGCGTTCACCGCCGACGGCGGCTCGGGTGTCTTCAACGTCAACACGGCGGCCGGCTGCGACTGGACGGCGGCGAGCGGCGCGCCCGCCGGATGGCTCACCGTCACAAACGGTCAAAGCGGAAGCGGAGCCGGAACCGTGACTTTCACGGTCGCGCCCAACGACACCGGCTCAGCGCGCGCCGGCGCGCTCTTCGTGGCGGGGCAAGTGTTCAACGTGACGCAGGCCGCGCCGCCGCCCGCGCCGCCCGTTCCGCCGGGGAGCATTCTCATCTCCGAGTTTCGCATCGACGGACCCAACGGCCCGTCCGACGAATTCGTCGAGGTGTACCACAGAGGGGACCAGCCGCTTAACGTCGCGACGACGGACGGCTCCGCCGGGTGGTCGATCGTCGCCGGACAGTCTTTCGACTCGAACCCAAACGCGCTCACTGTCCTCTGCACTGTCCCGAACGGCACGCGGCTCCCCGCACGCGGGCACTTTCTCTGCGCCAACGTTTACACTGATTCCGGCGGCACTTACCGCGGCTACAGCCTCGCCGACTACGGTGGGACCAATGCGGCGGCGGCCGACACCACTTGGCACAGCCCCGGCATCGCGGCTGACGGACACGCTGTCCGGTTCGCCGGGCTCGCGCTCGTCGCTACCTCCAACCCAA
>JBOGOY010000906.1:0-2254 GCA_050748185.1 Pyrinomonadaceae bacterium | reverse complement strand
ATCGATGTGCCCATCTCGCTCTCCGTCGCTTCGTTCAGCGCGAATCTGACGGGCAGGTGCGTGAGCCGCGCCTGTAACTCCGCCGCGCGGTGGCCGAGCACAACCACAATTTCGGCGACGCCTGCCGCGCGTAGATTATCAACGCAAACTTCGGCCACGGTGCGATCACCAAAAGGCAGCAGCGGCTTGAATGCGCCCATCCGCCGCGAGCGCCCGGCAGCGAGCAGCACAGCAGACAAGGGATGAGGGATGAGAGGATTTTCTTCATCCTTCATCCCTCCGCCCTCATCCCTGCTTGAAGCTCTTCCAGAGCCCTTAACACATACGGCTTCGTCATCTGCTTGCGCCAGTTCATCACAAAATCCGTGTTGTCGAGCGGGCGCGCCTTGACGTAGCAGGCTTCGGCGGCCCGCTGCATCCGCTCTTCGTCGAGTGGCCCGCCGACGAGCGCCGCCCCGGCTTCTTTCACTTCGATGGGCGCAGGCGCGACGCCGCCGAGAACAACTTTCGCGTCCTTGACCGCGCCGCTCCTCTCGTCCATGTCGAGCCGGACGGCGACGCCGAGCACGGGGAAGTCGAACGCGCCGCGCCGCCGCAACTTTTTATAGACCGCGCGCCAGCCGTTGCGCGGCGGCAAGGTGATGTCCACCAACAACTCGTCGGGCCGCTTGTGCAGGTAGGCGATGCCGTCGTCGTTGTAGAGCCCGGCGGCGGACACCTCGCGCTCGCCGAGCGTCGAACTCAAACGCACCCGCGCGCCCAACGCGACCATCAACGGGACCAGATCGGACGACTGCACCGCCCAGCACTTGGAACTCCCCGGCGCGACCCAGCACACGTCGCCATCCTTTTTCAAACAGAAATTGATCCCGCGCCGCCACTCGTAGTTTTGATCGTAATAGTTGCAGCGCGTGTCCAATAGCAGGTTCCCGCCGATGGTCCCCATGTTCCGCAAAGTCGGCGTCGAAATGAGACGCGCGGCGTCGGCCACCATCGGGTAGTCGCGCCTGACCGTCGGGTGCTCGCACAAGTCGGTCAGAGACACGCCCGCACCGATCCGCAATCCCTCTCGCCGATCGCCCGTGATCTCGTGCAACTCCTTCAGCCGCCCGACCGAGATGACCGTCTTCGGCGTCTGCTGCCGCCGCTTCATATTCGGGTACAGATCGGTTCCGCCCGCGACGAACTGCCCCTCGGGACCAGCGTCGCCCATCATCTTCACGGCGTCGGAAATGGTTTGTGGAATGCGGTAAGTGAACCGCGGGAGTCTCATCATAACAGTCTGAAATTTATCTGCTTTCAGTTCCTGCCGGGCTGCCTTTGACAACTTAAAGGGCTCATATTTTCCCGGCCAGCCATTAAGGCCAGATTTTACTGGTCCACCTGCTCTGCTTGTAACTTGTCAAAGCGATGTTCGATTCGCGTCTGGTCGGCGCGGAGTTGCAGCATGTCTTTGCCGAGCACGTCAACTTTGCGTGTCAGGTCGTCAAACCGCTCATGCATCTCGTGGCGAGTTTCGGCGATCTCTTTCAGCGCGTTCTCCCAAATCGGTTTCGTGTCGTAAGACTTGGCCTCCAGCCGGTCGAGCCGCGCGTTGGTCTCCTGAAACCAATGCTCAAGCGCGTCAAAGCGCGCGAGCACGCGCTCCTCGAACGGGCGCGGGTCGGACGCTTCTGCCGTTTTGTCTTCGCTCATTGTTTCCTCCTCGATCAAGAGCGGATAGCGACGCGCGGCAGCTCGCGACTGTCTTTACCTCAAGCCGCCTCATGCTTACGAAAGTAAAGCTTCATCATCTGGCCGGTGCGGACGGCGGCAAAGGCGTAAGCTCGGCCCGTGTCGTCGCCGAACTCGACTTCGTAAACGCCTTCCGCCCACTTTTCAACGACAGTGCCGACTGCCCCGCGCTTTAAGCTTTCGCCGGGCATGTCTTCGGCCAACGCAATCACGTCGAGAAGCTGAATGGTGTCCATGCTCAACACTCTCTTCAGGTCCGCTATGCCGCCTCGCGCCGGAAGTTAAGCCGAATCCGAATTAACTGATCCGTATCTGTAATGTCGGCCTGCTTGTAAACCGAGCCCGACTCGTCCACAAACTCGACGATGAAGCCCGCCGGATGGTGCGCGGTTCGGGCGAACGCTTCGATAACCGTGCCCGCGTCGCCGCGTCGCAAATCTTGCTCCGGCAGATCCACCAGCAGCGCGACCACGTCGTTCTCTTTGATCTCATGCATCGCTTTCGCCCCTTTGGTTAGGCG